>CALEJX010000423.1 GCA_937898375.1 uncultured Ruminococcus sp. | reverse complement strand
AAGGAAGCTCCAAACTATTCCGCAGGTATCTAATAGAATTTTGTATACAAAAAGAGCAGAGAAAAAATCTCTGCTCTTTTTTGGCATTATTTTGTAGGGGTGAATAGTGTTTGCCCACAGTTTCATAGCTTTTTTTGAAAAAACTATTACTCCATAAATTCGCCCAAAAGACCGCTTGCAATAGCCACAGTTTCGGGACATGGGCGCTTCTGATAATATTCTTTCGTGCGTTTTGCAGGGTCAGGGTCACTAGGACCGCTCAGACCGAGAAGCTCACGGCATATGATAGTGTCAGAACCAAGCTCTTCCTTGAAACGCTTCGCAAAAAGCTGAACACGCTCGTAGTCCCTGCCCTTTGCCGCCCTGTCACTGCCTATGGAGTTGCCAAACTTCAATCCAAGCACCATTACAGCACCTGTGAATGCTCCGCAGACCTCTCTCATTCTGCCTATTCCGCCGCCAAAGCCTGAAGCTATCTTGTATGCAGTTTCGCTGTCAAGACCTATATCCTTAGCCCATGCGCCTACTACCGCCTGTGAACAGTTGTAGCCCTCCATAAAAAGAGCCTTTGCCGCCGCCGCTTTTTCCTTATCCATTTTAAAAACTCCTTTTTGTCATATATTAATTTTCAGTATAGCACAGCTCTTCACTTTTTTCAAGCCGTATTTTTAGTTAGTGATGTCTACGTCAAAGTGCATAAAATATGGTCTGAAAATTTTGCAGTATTTTTATATTGTTAGGCAAAACTAACCTATTGACAAATGTACACTAATGTGGTATACTTTAATCACAGCAAGGGAAAAGCTGCAAAGAATAACGCAGATAAGGGGAAAAACCGAACTGCGGAAAAGTTTAATATCAAATAAAATCTAAATAAGGAGGACAAAAATTATGTCAAAGTTTGTATGTTCAGTATGCGGTTATGTTTATGAGGGCGAGGCTGCTCCTAAGGAGTGTCCAATCTGCCACGCACCAGCAGAAAAGTTCAATAAAGTTGAAGAAGCAGCTATCACATGGGCTGACGAGCATAAGGTAGGCGTTGCAGAGGGTCTTGACGAGGAAGTAGTTGCAGGTCTTAGAGAGAACTTCAATGGCGAGTGTTCTGAGGTAGGTATGTATCTTGCAATGGCAAGAGTAGCTTACAGAGAGGGCTATCCTGAGGTTGGTCTGTACTATGAGAAGGCAGCTCACGAAGAGGCTGAGCACGCTGCTAAGTTCGCAGAGCTTCTC
>CALEJX010000422.1 GCA_937898375.1 uncultured Ruminococcus sp. | reverse complement strand
ATACCAGTGGGCTATGTGACAAAAGATGTAGGATATCACGGATCATCAGCAGGACTACACACATTCTATATGCTTTCCGAGCAAAACTTCTCAACGCTGAAAAATGACAAAAGCATGGACAAGGGTCCTGTTTTTCACTACACTATTAATGATGATCAAAAGAAGCAATTGCTTAACATAGTTGACACTGCCCTTAAAGATCCAGAGTATGCTAAATGTCTTGAGCTGCCGAAAAAAACAACTCCGATGAGGAAAAAGAATATGGGAAGAAAGTAGTAGCTATAAATAAAAAAAAGCAAATGAGCTGTTCACGACTATAGGATACCAATTATCCAAAACGACTTCAGCTATTTGCTTTGATAGTAATATATCATATACAGCCGTAAATGTCAAGTACACCTGAAAAAGCAGACGCAAGGAGAAATCAAACAAACGTTTTATATCACACTGCCCTACCACACGTGGTAGGGTGTAAGGAGGTCCAAAGTTGAATAATGCAATATATGAAGTCATAAACAACGGTGAGAACAGTTATTACTATACTCACCACGGCGGCAATTGCGTAACAGGTCCGCTAAGACTTGATCAGGCGATCGAATATGCACAGCATAATGATATCGCTCTTAATAAGGCGTTTGAAGCGATAACCTATTCAAATGAGTTTATGACAGCGAAAAAAGGCGAAAATGTATTTGAAAAAATAAATGCTGATGAATTGCCGCTTTACAAAAGAGTTTTTGACCAGAGCAATGAGATCAATACATATGTCACATTGGATCTCGATAAGAATATCTACAGATATTCTGAAAACGTAAACAGATACGGAAGTTTCGCAAAGGACTACAAGCTGGATCTCAGTAAAGTAATAGAAGTTACTAAGCAGACCGTGGAGGAGTGTAATATTGCTTATATGAATAAGCCGTATGAGTTTACTGAGCTTATCAAAAGAACAGATAAAAAGCTTGACGCACTCAATAAGCAGCGTGATGATGTTTTGAGAGTAGTGGTAGTTGAGCCGAATAAACCTGCATACGAAAAGCTTCTTGATTGCTCTGAGAGTAAGCTGAGAGCAATGCAAAAGGTGGTTGACGGCTATATAGAGCCGTTATACGATTATCTTGAGGACAGCAAAGCGCTTGCATGGGGAAATGAAGAAGCCCGTATATGTGAAATGCAGCCGAACAGAAAGTTTGACGGCAAGCAAGCGATATGCGGAACATTCTTTATAACTGGCGATAATGGTGAAGATAGCTTATCTTTGACCGAAAACCAAGTCAAAAAGTATCTTGAGATGTTTAAAAAGCCAGACAGATTTACCGAGCCTGAGATCGGTGAGGCATTCAGATGTGAGGTACATTTCATCTCATTCGAGGAACTGGCACCGATTCAAGCGCCAGAAAGAGCCGCCGCCAAGCCTAAGCCTAAAGGAAGCCCTAAAAGATGAAAATGCAATTTGATCCTTATTCGGAAAGATATTATCAAGCCGAAAAAGAAAATATGCTGTACAGGATATCTGCTATGAAAACTGAGCCTGACGGACACACAACGGCAGTTATAGAAGATATAAAGAACAGAAGCTACATTGCTTATGGTCTAAAGCTTAATGGTCATAAATTAAGCTGGGCATATAAGGGACAGTGTGAGAATAAAGATCAGGCACTTGAAACGCTTGTGCGGTCAGAAAGTAATGATAATATTATTAAGAAGAACAGAGGTCACAGTCAATCAAGAGGACGATAAATTTATCTTGACGAATCACAAGTAATATGTTAGAATGGAGAAGTTAAATGAAGAATTATCCAATATATGCGATCGCTTTTATCACTAATGTAGCAAATGCGGTGTATATAATAAATGATGACAAGGAGTGTATAACACTAATGGAATATTTTATGGAGAAAATCCTTCCAATACTGATTTCTGTTATCTTTACAGGCATTGTAACTTATGTACTTTCGGCAAGACAGTCAAGAAAATCGCAGATAGTAAAAAACACTGAAGAGATCAAGAAGCTTGCTCGTCAGTTGGGTGTTAATGATGAAAAGACTTTTCACGCTGAATTTTCAGAACAGTACAATAAAATAATGGACAATATCGGCAAGACGCCAAATGACAAAGCACTTACAGGGCAGCACCAAGATATGATCAACACGCTGCAAAAGGATTTTCAGGTCATAAACAGCAGATACGAAAAGGAAGATGACTGCTATCGCAAATTTACTGCACAGCAGCTTGACCTCAAGGAAACACTCGACAACTTCTCACGGGATTATGCAAAGGTCATCGGGCTGAATGCAAAGCTTTTTAATGAAACTATCGCTTTGAAAAACGAAATTGACAAGTTGAAGGCGGCAAATAAGGAGCTTAGATCTGAATTATCAAAAGGTAAAGATATGGGACACGGAAATTCACTTCATATGTGAGTTTCATATTTTAATATTTTTCGGCTGATTTTGGTAAACATGACCAAAAAAGATTAGTTACCATTAGCATTTACACCGAAAAGAATATATGATATAATGATAGCAAGAAAAGCAAAAGGAGGACTCCACAATGAAAAGAACAGATATAACAAGAACGATAGCTTCCCTGCTGATAACAGCCGCAATGCTCGGCGTGACAGGCTGCGGAAATGTTAATACAGATACCTCGTCAGCCGCACCAAAAGCAACCACAACGGCTTCAATCACCGAAGCTTCAGCGACTACAACAACGGAAGCCGCCACAATGACATCTGAGAGTGAGGAAACAACTTCCCTTTCGGCTGCCACAACAACGGGAACGTCTGCAAGCACAAGCAGTAAATC
>CALEJX010000421.1 GCA_937898375.1 uncultured Ruminococcus sp. | reverse complement strand
CGCAGACGCACCTATAAGACCGCCGTTTGCCGCATGGCTTCAGGGCGGTATCACATACCCGACAGGCAAAGCAGGCGTTATGCTTGCCGCACAGGAGATGTATAACAAAGGTCTACTTAGAATATAAAATTTGACTGGAAAGGAATGATATTCAATGGCAGAAATATTCAGCGTTACTGTCGAGGAGATAATCAAACAGCTCAATATGGAGATAATCTATGCTCCTGAGAACATCAGCAGCCTTGTTGTTACTGAGAACGACTGCAACAGACCGGGACTCCAGCTCATGGGATTTTATGAGTATTTCAATGCAGAGCGTGTTCAGATATGCGGAAACATGGAGTTTGCTTATCTTGCTTCACTTGATGAGAAAACAAGATATGAGAGGATAGATGCACTTTTCGCCACAAAGATACCGCTTTTTATCGTGGCAAGAGGTCATGAGCTTTATCCTGAAATGGTAGAGATAGCCAAGAAATACGGCGTGCCTATCGCAAGAACGCAGGACAGCACAACGGCATTTATCGCTGCACTTATCGGCTATCTGAACGTTGAGCTTGCTCCAAGAATAACACGCCATGGTGTTCTTATCGAAGTATACGGTGAGGGTATCCTTATCGTGGGCGAGAGCGGCGTTGGTAAGAGCGAGACAGCTATCGAGCTTGTAAAGAGAGGTCACAGACTTGTGGCTGACGATGCCGTTGAGATCAGAAAAACATCAAACAGAACGCTTGTAGGTTCTTCACCTGATAATATCCGTCACTTCCTTGAACTGAGAGGTATCGGTATCATCAATACAAGACGTCTGTTCGGTATGGGTGCTGTAAAGGTCAGCGAGAAGATAGACCTTATCGTTGAGCTTGAGCCTTGGGACAGCACAAAGATATACGACAGAATGGGCGTAGACAATGAGTATACTACTATTCTCGGCATTAAGATACCGAGCCTTACCATTCCTATAAAGCCGGGCAGAAACCTTGCTGTTATCCTTGAAGTTGCGGCTATGAACAACCGTCAGAAGAAAATGGGTTATAATGCTGCCGCTGAACTTTTGCAAAATCTTGGTCTGCAAATGGATAAGAAAGACAAGGTAAAGAACTGGGATAATTTCTAAAAACACGCATATACTTTTTTTGAATAGGAGATAGATCACAATGCACTTACAGGGAGATATGCACACGCACACTATTGCTTCAACTCATGCTTACTCCACAATAACCGAGAACTGCGAATGGGCGGCAAAATATGGGCTAAAAGGTATAGCAATGACAGACCATGCCATGAAAATGCCGGACTCGCCTCATATCTGGCACTTTGTCAATCTTGGCATTTTGCCCAGAAAAATAAACGGCGTGACCGTTTTGAGAGGTATCGAAGCCAACGTCATAAGCGACGAGGGCGAGCTTGATACTGACGAAAGCCTGCTTTCGGGACTTGATTGGGTGGTGGCTTCAATGCACAGTGCCTGCTATACTCCCTCGACTTTTGAAAACCATACAAACAGCTGGCTGAAAGTTGCGCAAAATCCTTATGTTGACGTTATCGGTCACTGCACCACTGCTCCGTTCATGTTCGATTATGAAAAGGGCGTAAAGGCTTTCAAGGAATACGGCAAGCTAGTGGAGATAAACGAAAGCTCATTTGTGTGCAAAAGGTCGCCTAGAAGAAACGTAGTGGAGCTTTTGGAGCTTTGCAAAAAGTATGAAGTGCCAGTGGTCTTTGACTCTGATTGTCATTTCTGTCAGCTTATCGGCCAAACGCCGAAGGTGGCCAAGATAGCGGAGGAGCTTGATTTTCCTGAGAAGCTTATCATAAACAGCGATTGGGAAAAGATAAGGGAATATGTTCTTGCGAAAAGACCAAACCTAGATATTTAAACCAATGAAAGGAGAAGCCCTCACAAGGGCGTTTTACAGATATATATGAATACGCAGAAGCTGCTTGACCTTGCCTCAGAGCTTGAATGTAACGTTGTCTACAACGAGCT
>CALEJX010000420.1 GCA_937898375.1 uncultured Ruminococcus sp. | reverse complement strand
TAAGGTTTGCATAGTCTATGCCGTCGCCGTAGCTTACTTTTACGTCACGGACTTCGCTGTTTTTGTCCACAAAATCTGTAGCAACAAGGCTTGAGAACGCCCATTTGTAAAGGTGGATATGGTCGAGAATGTTATAGTAAACAGTGTCTCCGCCGTAAATGGAATCGGGATCTTCTTCGCCCTTTTTCACGTCTTCTTCAAGCTTTTCCATTGGCGCACCCATTGTTACGATAAGATATGAAGTGCCGTCATACTCAGCGTATGAAGCAAGACACCTGCCTGCGGCATCAAGTGAACCTGTCTTTATTCCTTTGGCATAGGAGTAGTAATAATCAGTCATCGAGTCAAGCATAAGATTTGTGTTGTAAATATCTGTGCCGTCAGAGTGATAAGAGGTGGAAGCCATGTGGTAGCTTGGCTGACAGACGATATCACGGAATACCTGATATTTGCTTATAGCATATTCACAAAGGGTAGCCATATCCTTGCAGGACGAATAATTCTGCTGCGCCCAAAGTCCGTGAGCATTTGAGAAGTGAGTGTTTTTCATGCCGAGCTTTTCGGCTTTTTCATTCATCAGGTCTGTAAATCCATTTATGGAGTCGGATACATTCAGCGCAATTATATTCGCCGCTTCACATGAGGAGGGGATAAGCAGCGCCGCAAGAAGATCATAGCAGCTTACTTTTTCATCAGGCTGTATATCAGCTGTTGAAGCACCTGTGTCATACAGCTCATCAAATGCTTCCGAGCCTGCTGAATAGTATGTATCTTTCAGCTTTTGTTCATCACCTTTGAATTTGTCAAGAAGCACCACCGCTGTCATTATCTTTGTTAGGGAAGCAGGCACACGTTCGTCCTCACCGTTTATGTCAACGATAGCCTCACCGCTGTCAAGATTGACCATATAGACCGCTTCAGAGTAAAGCTCCAATGGTATTGCCTTTCCGTCATCGTCATAGCCTGACGTGGGAGTGAAGTTGAATGCGTCTGCACACATTGCAGGCACAAGCAGCATTATCGCCAGCGTCATACACAATATTCTGCTGATTTTGTTTTTTAGTTTCATTGACAGCTTCCTTTCGCACTGTATGTAAAGAGCCAACGCTCATTCAGTTTTCTCATAAAGTATATTTGCACCCTGTTTGCCTACACGCTTCACTCTTTCAAGATATGTAAGTATATTAAGCGTCACCTGCGCACATTCACGGGATATCTTTGTATTAAGGGCAAGGTCTTTAGAAGTGAACTGCGTTGGCAGACCCTCTGGGAGAAACATATCAAAGTCGGCAGGGCAGTCAAGGTGTATCTCGTCAATAAGTTCCTTTGGTATCCTGTCATGGCGTGACGAGCCACGCTTTTTATTCTTTGACCAGCCGTTGAGCAGTCGTATCTCCTCAGTTTCAAGCATACAAAGACACAAGTGAAATCGGGGATTATCAAGGGTGTATTTTATTTTGTATAGCTCGGGCATGACCTCATAGATAGTATATTTTCTTGGCGATTTGTGTTTTTCTGACAACTCGCCTGTTTCAGTGTCTATCCAACGGACATATTTGACCGCAGGGATAGGGTAGACCACTGTCACGTCGCAGTAGTCAAGAAAGGCTTCAAGCTTTTTCAGCAGCTTATTGAACTGCCTTGTTTGTATCTCGATAACGCCGTTCTCGCCCACGATATCAGCCACATATCCGCCTATGCGTATCTCCTGATTTTCGCCGTATGGCTCAAAGTAGTTTTTCAAAACAGCGTGAAGCGTTTTCTCACCCAGAGTTCCGATACCATTGCGTTCAAGGCTTTTGCCTATGATTTTATCGCAAGCCTCTTGAAATCTCAGCCTGTCCGTAAGATCACCCCAATTTTTATTATATCAGATATTTATCCCTACGTCAATCACAAAACGCATAAAAAGAGCCCGAGATGTACTCAGGCTCCTTGGTTGTATCACGATATATCAGGTTATGCTGTCCGCAGTGATCTTGTCCCACTGGTCGCAGTACTTGACTTCCATTTTGTCCATTTTGTCATTATAAAGCTTTGAGATAGCCGGCGTATCATATGAATAGATCATATCATCAATGTTCTGCTCAACATAGTCCATATCAACAGGCAGACGCTTGATTATGAAATATCCGTATGTGTCATTCTCTGTAAGCTTAGAAGAGATCTCGTTTTCTTTAAGGGCAAATGCGTCTTTTACGAGCTCCTCAGGATAGCCTGTTGTGTCTTTATTGAAGTAATATCCGGTTGACGGATCTTCAAGACCGAGATCCCAGCCGTATTCTTCAATAAGCTTGTCAAAGTCTTCGCCGTCCTGAGCCTTCTTCAGAACTTCTTCTGCAAGCTTCTTAGCCTTTTCCTTAGCTTTCTTTACTCCGTCATCATCAAGCTTTGCATAAGCAGACTGCTTTGCGCTTGCCTTGTCTGAAAGAGACATACTGTCATAGCTGTCTGCTGTGCTGTCGTCAAGATCTACCTGCGCATAGAATGGTATCATAACGTGTATCTCACGGCAATACTCGCTTGTATCCTTAACTATCTTTCTGAAATCGTCTTTCTTAGTGGCATATTTGCCGTCATTCTTAAAGAGCGTATCGTTTACCTTTGTGTAGATAGTAGCTGTTTCAAGCATTTTTCTGTAAAGGTCTTCTGTGAGGTAAGCAGACTTAAGGTCGTTGAGATAAGCCTCGTCAGAGTCATAATTTGCCTTTGCGTTAGCTATCTGCTCGTCAATTGTCTTTTGGTCATCGTCAGTGAGTTCAATGCCGTTTTCTTCTGCAAGTTCAGGCGCAACAAGCTCCTGCTTAAGTGCAGTGATGACGTCCTCCATAAGAAGCTCAAAACCGCCGTCGGTCGACTTGATAGTATCAAGTGTAGCTCCATAAGTGGAAGTGTACTTGCTTATGGTATAATAATAGTAGTATCTGAAAGTATCAAAATCAATGTCCTTGCCGTCTATTGTGCAGACAATAAAATCCTTAGTATCAATTGATTTGCCGTCAATAGTCAGGGAAGGCTCAGGTGTCTGGTTTTCAGCCGTGCTGTCAACAGCAGAAACAGAAGAGTCCACTGCGGAAGATGTAGTCGATGAGCTATCGTTGCTCTTGCTGCATGAAGCAAAGCTGCAAATAGCTATTGTGAGAGCTGCTGTAACAGCGGCTATTTTCTTTATCATAATAATTGTCCTTTCCTTTGAGAGAAAACTCTCTGCATAACATAAAATTAATTATAGCTTATTATTGTGATGATACTGTGTGATAATTATTAAACTTTCTGTGAATGAAATATATATTGTAGTGGTCCATATGGTTGACAATCCGAGTATGTGAGAGTATAATATAAATGACTTAAAACACGAAAAGAGGTATCCCATATGGATTTTGGCAAATATATTGCTCACAGAGGACTTCACTCAGAGCTTGTTCCTGAAAATTCTCTTACTGCGTTCAGGCTTGCAGTGGAGAAAGGTCTTTCTATCGAGCTTGACGTACGTCTTACAAAGGATTGCCGCATTGTGGTTTTCCATGATAATGACCTTATGAGAATGTGCGGCGTTGAGGGCAAGGTGTTTGATTACACCTATGAACAGCTTTCTGCTTTCAAGCTTAAGGACAGTGATGAAAAGGTACCACTTCTGTCAGAGGTACTGAAAACTGTTGACGGCAAAGTGCCGCTTCTTATTGAGCTTAAAGGCGGTGCGCCATTTGGCGAGCTTGAAAGCCGAGTTGACCACATGATGAAGAAATACAAAGGCGAATTTGCAGTGCAGAGCTTTAACCCGTTTTCAGTGATGTGGTTCAGATTTCATTCACCAAATGTCACAAGAGGTCAGCTTATCTCAAAGTACAGAAAAAATATCGACCTTGAATATATCGAAAGAATTATCTGCGCACAGCCTTTTATATGGCGTTTTATCTCAAAGCCGCAGTTCATTGCCGCTGACCTTAGGTCAATAAGCCTTGAAACCGCTTTTCAGGCTGTGGATATAGACGCAGACCTGCTTACATGGACGGGAAGAGGCAGAGAGCTTATAGAAACTGCCTCGCAATTTTCAAAGACCGTTATAGCTGAGCAGTTCCCTGATGATTTTAATTTTTCTGGTAATTGGGAGGAAAGCTGTGAATAAAATACAAGATTTGCCTTTGTGCGACCTTAACGAAATAAAGCGCACGGCAAAGCGTACCGACAGCGATATTTCAGGCTGTAGATTCAGCGGCGAATATCTGGAAAGCGAAGACCTTTCCTGCCTGTCATTTATAAACTGCGTGTTTGAAAACTGCACCTTGACCGATTGTGACCTTGAGCGTTCCTCGTTTGTTGATGTGACTTTCATATCCTGCGACCTATCAAACTCATCACTTGACTCTGCCTATCTCAGCAGATGTGAGTTCCGCTCCTGCAAGCTTGTTGGCACAGAGTTCAAGGATTGCTCTATTCAAGGCGCAGCCTTTGAATCCTCAAACTGCGGATATGCCATTTTTGATAAATGCAAGCTGTCTGAAACTGAGATAAAAAATTCAGATATGTCCTCCGCAGAGCTTGTCTCCTGCAATTTGAAAGCGTTCAAAACAAGCGGAAGCAAATATCTTGGTACATCATTTTTCAGAACGGCTCTCGGCGGCGTTGATTTTTCCACCTGCCTTGTGAGCGGACTGCGTGTTTCTGACACTTTCAGGGAACTCCGAAACGCTGTTTTTTCGGCAGATCAGGCCGTTGAGCTTTCTATGCTTCTTGGAATAAGAATAAAATAATTTAAGCCGCTATGACTAAACAAAACGTCACAGCGGCTATTTTTATCACTTTTTATCCTGTTCTATCAGTATTTTCACAGCGTCAACCGCACAGCGGATACCTCTGGTGGTGTCGTCGCTCACATTGTCCTCAAGGTCTGCCTTTGAGCGCTCCACGTTCCATATAGCTGTTATAACAGCTCCACAACGGACGTGCCTTGCGATACCTACTGAGAAAACTGCGGCACATTCCATTTCGGAAGTCATACAGCCGCATCTTAAATATGCGTCCCAGCGGTAGTTTATGTCGCCGCTCACAGGCATTGAGTCAGGCTCGACTTCTCCATAAAAGCTGTCTTTGCTGTGGACAACGCCCACATGATAGCGCTTGCCTAGCTTATCTTCCGACAGTTCAGCCGCCGCTTTTGCAAGGGCTGTTGTGACTGTGAAATCTGCTACAGCAGGGTAGCCCTCTGGGAGATATTCTTTTGACGTACCCTCTCCACAGACAGCCGCCGAAGCTATAACAAGGTCGCCGCCGCTTACGGAAAGATCCATTCCACCGCTTGTGCCAATGCGGATAAATGTGTCTGCGCCGCACTTTACAAGCTCTTCTACTGCAATTGCCGCAGAAGGTCCGCCGATACCCGTTGAGCATACAGTTACCTTTTCGCCGTCAAGATAGCCCGTGTAAACGTTGTATTCTCTGTTCTGCGCCACCTGCTTTGCGTCATCGAGAAGTACCGCTATTTTCGGGACTCTGCCAGGGTCGCCCGGCATGATAACATACCTTCCCACTTCCTCGGGGATAGTTCTGATGTGAAATTGTCTTTCACCGTCCATAATGCTTGCCATAAAAATTCCTCCTCTCAGAATTATTCGTTGTATGGATAATTATTTTCTTGATATAATTCATCTTCAGCAAAGCTTTGTTCTGTCAGCTGTTTTTTCTTGAAACGTACAAGTAAGATGATCAAGACGATAGCTATGATGGTGAACAGTCCGCCAAGTCCACTAAAAACAACAGTCAATATGGTATTTGTTGTATCATTGGGTGCATAAAACGTCTCAGGGTCGTTAGGGTCACAGAATATCTGAATCGTCTGTCCTCTTCTGTAACTGCTGTTGCTGGAATATGTATTGCTGTGAGTAGTATAAAACTGTCCGTCAACGTTATATGAATACACAGGAGTGTAAACTGTGCTGTATGAAACGTGTCCGTCATCGTTTTCATGTCGTTCTTCTTTGCTTAGAACGTCTGATACCACAGCATTGACTTCATGCGTGCATCTGTTTTTGAGTTGTGTTTGATGAATTGCAAAACCTATTCCCACCGCAAGAAATATCACTCCAACCAACATAAAAACTAACGCTATTATTTTCATTGCCGTCTTGCTGTAATGCACATGAAATCTTTTGTAATAACGCATACTTTCTCCCACCATTTAAGCATAAAAGCCAACACCCTCATATGGTGTCGGCTTTTGTTTTATCTTATTTCTCCATTTTCATTGAAATGTCAAACGCCTTGACCGAGTGTGTGATAGCACCGATAGAAATGATATCAACACCTGTTTCAGCTATTGCATGGATAGTTTCAACAGTAACGTTTCCTGAAGCTTCCAAAAGAGCCTTGCCATTTGTCATTTCAACAGCCTTTGCCATATCTTCATTTGTCATATTGTCAAGCATGATTATCTCAACGCCCAGTGAAAGAGCTTCCTTAAGCTCTTCAAGGCTTCCAACCTCAACTTCTATCTTGACAGTGTGTCCCATTTTTTCTCTTAAAGCGTTTACTGCGCCTGTCATGCTGCCGTAAGCGTCAAGGTGAGTGTCCTTAAGCATTGCGCAGTCAGAAAGGTTGTATCTGTGGTTTTTTCCGCCGCCTACTGTAACGGCATATTTCTGCAAAACTCTCAGACCAGGGAGCGTTTTTCTTGTATCCGCAACAGAAGCCTTTGTGCCCTTTACAAGCTCAACACATCTGTTTGTGGCGGTTGCAACGCCTGACATATGCTGAACGATATTCAGTGCAGTTCTTTCGCCTTTGAGTAGCGCTCTTGTTGAGCCTGTTATTTTTGCGATAATATCGCCTTTTTTGACCTTTTCGCCGTCATGGATAAGTATCTCGCACTTAACATTGCTGTCAAGAAGCTGAAAAACTCTCATTGCAACGTCAATTCCACAAAGAACGCCCTCGTCCTTTGAAACATACTTTGCTGTTGAAACTGAATTTTCGTCAACAAGATAATCTGTTGTGACGTCTATGTAGTTGATATCCTCCAGCAGAGCTGTCTTTATGATATCGTCGATCTGAAACTC
>CALEJX010000419.1 GCA_937898375.1 uncultured Ruminococcus sp. | reverse complement strand
GATTCTCACTGCATGACTTGCGGAGAACCTATCAAGCGGCGTGACCTGATACCGATAATAAGCTGGTGCGTACTTCGTGGAAAGTGCCGAAATTGCGGTGCCAAAATATCCCCGAGATACACTGTGGTGGAGTCACTCAACGCACTGCTATATTTATGGGTATTCTATCACTTCAATGGAATCTTCAATCCGCTTCGTGCGGCGCTTGTCTGTCTTTTATTCTCAGCTCTTATCGTTGTATTCTTCATGGATTGGGACACACAGCTCATCAACACATATGTGGTGATATTTATTGGGTTGCTTGGTGTTGCCGAATACATTTTTTGCAGAGATCAGACAGGACTTACGCTTAAGTCACAGATAATCGGATTTTTCATTGTGAGCGTGCCTTTACTTATTATCAGTCTTATCACGCATGAGAAAGCAATGGGCATGGGAGATGTATATCTCATGGCAGCCGCTGGACTATTTCTCGGAATGCAGGGTGCACTGGTAGCGCTGCTTATCGGTCTGATAACAGGCTCGATCGGCGGACTTATCCAGAAGCACCGCAATGGTGAATCTGTATTTGCATTTGGTCCATATCTCTCCATAGGAATTGCTGTTGCTGCATTGTACTCAGAGCAGATCGGCTCATGGTACATGGACTTCACAGGTCTCAACGAGATGATGAATGAAGCAATGCTCATAATAAGATAGTTGCACATATTCCGCAGTTTGATACTGCGGAATTTTTTTTGCCCAAAAAATCCTCTTAATAGATTTGTTCTGTTAAGGGGATTTTTTCAGCAATCAGACCCGTAAGGGGTCTGATTGAGAAATAAACTACTGTACCTTAGATACTGTAATATCTGATGGATTCAATGGATAGTTTAAAAGATCCTCGGTATACTTTGGATCATTGTATTTCTTAAAATACAACGTAACGGTGACAGTTCCACCTGCTGGAATAAATACACAGTTTGAAGGATTATTCAAATCATTGTTAGTTGTAAATTCACAAACCTTATCATTTGGAATTTTCAATCTCCAATCCGCCTGCATCTGATCAAATGCAAAACCAACATTTGCACTAAGCGACCAAACCTTTACAACATCAGAACCATTATTCTGTATTGTTATATCATAGTCAATCTCACCATCGCTGATTTTTCTTGCAATACTACTAAGAACGTACAAATCATTAGTCGGTTTCGAGATGAAAATTGCCTCAAAAACTGTATCAGATGTTATAACCTTAGTAGATATATCATCGCTTGTGCCTTCTACGACCCAACCGCCAAAAATCTTGTCAGCATCTGACGAAACAGGTGTAGAACCTGGGTAGCTTGCATACTGTCCGTCTGAAACATAAATGGTTGAGGCATTTATTAAAGAACCATTTAATTTAAACTCGACCTTATGTTTGTCCTGTACAACAGGAACGAAAACCGCTGTATTATCTGTGATAGAAACATCAGTAAGACCCTTTGTGGTATCTGATTTGTATACCCACTTAACAAAATCCTGCTTTACAGAATCAAAATCAGCTGGTGTACCCGGATCATTTGCGAAGTCGCCGTCATATACACTCGTTGTAGTAAATGTAGTGCCGTTGATATTCTCAAATGTTACTGTAAACTGATCTTTTGGTGCAATAGGAGGGTAAACACAGGAGAATACCATATCCTTGTTTATCGTTACACCTGTGGTAAAGTCAACAACATTGTTTTTGTTATCTACCCAATAAGGCGTGCCATATCCTGTTCTTGTTGCCATGGTCGGAGGAGTCTGGTAAAGTGTACCTGCCTTAACAGATTTAGACTCGATCTCAGTGCCTGCTTTTGAAGAATCAGGATCACTTGCGGAATAGATAAACTTTACATTATATGCCTTTGAACTTGAAACTGTTGTCTTATCATAGAAAATGTAAGTGTATGTGTTTGAAGCATCATAACTGTAATACTTTTCCTGCTGAGCGGTACAACCTGACGGTACAGCTGCCTGCGGATAGGTGACATAGTCAGCAGCCGTTGAGAAATCAATATAATCATTAACATTGTATGAGTCGCCGTCATCGATGTTAATGTTTGTGAGATTTACAGAAGCGTCCTTTTTATACTTTGTTTTTGTGAAAGTATAGCTGCCGTTGTTATATGTTGGCTGATAAGCTGTAAGAGAAACGTCAAGAGTATACATATCTTCTATCTTGCTTATGCCAGCGCTGATATCGAACTTATAGTTATCGTAAAAATCAACGCCTCGTGCAACCTTAGAGTTGTTGAAGTTAATACCATCTGAGTTTACATTGCCAACATTGATGATACAGCCTTTTGCACCCATTCTCTTAGCTGCTGTGTCTGTATCGCTGCCTGAATAGTTTTTCAGACTATAACCACGAAGATTGTTATTATCGATAATAAGGCAGTTTGAGTAAGTCACGCCGCTTGCGCCGATCGTACCGGAAGTTGACACTTTAGGCACACCTATATAATCTTTAAGCACAAGAATATTAGTAGAATATCTCAGTTCGTCATCGAGGTAGTCAATAAGTCCCGAGCCTATGATATTACTTTCCATTGTGGCGTCAGCGTCATGATAAACGGCGTTTGTAGGTTTGATAAGATTAAGGATAGCGCCGAGGATCACACCGAAAATCGTTACCACAACGATAAGCTCAACAAGGGTAAAACCCTTGCGGTTTTTATTCATTTTCAAGATCCTCCCTCCTTATGGTGTTGAATGTGCTGCGTCATAATCAGCCTGATTTTTGTAATCAGAGCCGCCCATATAGTGGATAACTACATAACCTGTGGCTTTACCAGACGCATCTTTCTCAAGGAAATAATCAAAGTTTGTATTTGTGATCTTAAATGCGGCTGTGTCCGCTGTCGGAGCGTCGCTGTAAAGATCGGACGACTGTGAGAAGCCAAAGTAGTCAGTTCCTGTTACACCTGAAAGCACAACGCCAAACTGCTGGTTTCCGCCGTCGCCAACAGGGATAAGAAGTGAATTTCCTGATGAGTTATTATTTACATCAAAGAACTTTCCGCCTGTAAGCTCAGGGGTAAGAGCATAGAAATTCATATCAGAACCGGAATTGTTATAGAACTTTACCCAATAAACGCTATTATCAGGGTTAGGTGTGATGTTTACGTCCTTGCCCTGAAGAAACTTAAGCTGATAGCCTGCGTCAGCGTCGATACTATTGAGCTTTGCTTTGAAGCCGTAGGCTGTAGTATTGAACTTTATACCACTGCCAAAGTCTGCTTCAAGGGCAAACTCATTTGTAGTTTTGCCACTTGAAGAAAACTTGTTGACCTTTATCTCGTTCATATCGACGGTCTTGTTATCATTATACTGCTCGGCATTTACTGCCTGAGTATACATTTCATTATTGCGGTAATAGTTTTCAAGGTTCTGCCTTTTTGCCGCAACTGCAACAGTCACAAGCATAGCAGACATACCAGACAGAAGCGCCATGGCTATGATGACCTCTACAAGAGTCATACCCTTTTTATTTTTCGTGTTCTTTTTCATGAGTATACTCCTTTCAATTAGTAGTGATCATATCTGTCAAGAGTATATCCGAATGCTGAATCGTCCTTGCCGCCCTTTGCATTCTGCATTACAGAAGTCGTTGAAGGCTTGGTGTATACATAGAACGCTGTATTGGCGTTACCAAAGCTGTTTGCTATAACAACGCCAACTGCACAACACTGAACTGTCATTGTTCCGCCTGCTGAGTCTGTTACCACAAGTCCGCCAAGACCACTTGTTGCGATATTAACGATAGCCTGTGGTGAATAGAATGAGCCCTGGAAGAAGCTGTTATTTGTAGCGTTAAGTGTTGTGTTCTCTGCAAACAGGAAGATGATGCTGCTGTTTTTCGGTCTGTAAGAGCCTGCAACATCTACAGATGTAGGGTTGAGGACAAAGCCGCTCTGAGGTGAACCAGGGTTACCCTTATATTTATTAAGAGTATCGGCGCTGAACATACGAACGTAGGTATCATAGTCGAATATCTTCAATCCCTCGAAGCTGTAGTTACAAGCACTTGAGCCTAAATGTTGTGACTTGCCTGTTACTGAGTCTATACCTTTAAGTGTGATAGAATTACCTGAGTCAGATACAAAATAACAGTTATACTTTCTGTCGCCCGTAGCTGCATCAGTTATAGTTGAACGATTTCTTACTACAATAGTAGGTGCCCAGCTAGAGCCAAGGTTAAGACCATTCTCAAGCATAATAACAATATCGCCTGAAGAATCAGAAACATCAATGAGTATTCTTGAACCATTACCAAATTTGTTAAAGTCAAGGTCATTTTTAGCCCATTTACAGCTTGATGTTATTCTCAGCTTGTAGCGACTTTCAACAGGTGTCTTAACTCCTGTTCCTGTAAGATCTATGTTCTCAGTAAGCGTGTAATCAACATTTGACCAATCACTTGCAAAGGTATTGAATGTCTTTGTGTTTGCACCATTATAAAATGCTTTATACTGATCTGAAATAGTTGTTACATCAGTATTCGTGCTCATGAAGAAGTCCTCAGGATAATAAACATAGGCATCAGCAGATACAGGTATCTGTGGCTTTGCGTCACGACCTGCTTTGCTGAGAACAACGCCCTCCTGAATGTTTGAGCAGTTGATCTTATCCTTGCCTGTGATAGTGCCTGATACATAAACTGAACCTGTTACATTCAGTGACTTTGTAACATTGAGGTTACCCTCAACGTAGAGAGAACCATTAATATTCTGTCCATTTGCACCGAATGTTGCATCGCCCTTATAAGCGCCTGCACCCTTATAGACATAGAAGTTACCATATTGTGTATAGTCATTTCCGCCTATATCAGCTTCACAGCAGAACAGGTCAACATCAAAACCTGAAGAACCAACATTCATGTGGTTTGTAGTGGAGATCTTTTGACCGATATTAACATAGTTATATCCGTCTGCTCTTGCCATTGTGGAGTTGATCTTGAACTCATTTGAAACGTTAAGGTTTTCAGAGATAGTAACAGTTGAACCCTGCTTTTCATCTACAAGGCTAGGTTTGAGCATGATAAGAGGCTGTGTTGCAACATCAAGTGAACCATACATCAGATAAGAGCCGTAAATACTTGTGTTATTTGTAAATCTGTAGACCTTACCTGTGGTGTTGTTGATACCAGCCATGTCACCGATAACGTTGAGGTTATCGTAACCTGCGCCGCCGTTACCGACAAGCTCGATAGTGTTTGTATAGTCAGCTGGCTTTGTAACTGACTGAGTAGAGATATGTGCTGCTACCTGTTCTGTTCTTCCAAGGTAAGTAGTTTCACAAGTAACAACGATGTTTGCGGCACTTGTACCCTCCTGTGCTATAGTTATCTTGGTAGTACCGATATTGTCGCTTTTTCCGTTACTGCCATTGTAGCTTACATCAGTGGTAGTACCCTTACCGCTATTGGCACTTGCAAGCTTTTTAAGGTTATCGATAGCCTGTTTCTGCTTAGCCTTTGCAGTAGGGTCATTGGTAGGAGCTGTATCAGTCTGTATCTGATTGATAAAGCTTTCAAGCGTAGATGAAGCTGTCAGATAAGCCTGTTTGCTCTTATAGTTATCATTTGTCTTTGTTCTGTTTATTGAAACATAAGAAACAGTTGCGGTCAGAAGTATTGACAGCATGAGCATGACAGCAACAGCTGTGAAAAGTACGACTCCGGGTTTATTTCTTTGTTTCCTCTTCGGAGTATTTTCCATATTAACCACCTTTCTTAGTTTTATTGACATATTTGCTATACTTTTTTCATTTTACACAAGTTGATTACTTATATAAAATTTTTAATCATTATATAGCACTAATTGGCAGGATAAGAGATATTCCTTATCCTACCAAATAGTTATCTTTTAGCTGGCAGAAGGATCAGCAAGCTTCTTCAGAACGTACATATTGAGAGTCATTGTACCAGAGATCTCGCTCTCGTTGACATTCTCAATATTGACATTCTCGATCACCATGCTCTTTTCATTATTTGTTGTCAGGTTGTCAGCGAAATTCTTGAAACCTGAAAGTGAGCTTGTGAACTGGACATTGATGCTGTAATAGCCGATAGTCTGTGCAGCTGCTGCGTTTGGATCAGCTGCTGCATTTGCATCTGCATTAGCGTCAGCAGCAGAATCTGCTGAATCAGCTGAACTTGCGCCATTATATTCATCTACCTTAGTATCAAAGTCAGTAAATGTTGTTGTTGAAGAATATGAGAAAGGTGTAAGCACTGTGCTGCCGTATGCTGAGATAGACATATTTGAGTTCTTGATATTAACATCATCAACCGCAAAAAGCTCACGAACCTTATCAGTAGCCTTATAAGCTACCTGATAATCATAGAAATTTGAAGCGACCTGTGACGTGCTTGTGTAAAGAGTCTGTATCTCAGCGGCAAGGTTTTTATCCTTGTCTACCTGATCCTCAAGCTCACTGAGCTGTACCTTTGCAGACTCAAGGTCACTGCTCGCCTGACTACATTCATCAATGGCAGGCTTAACGAAAAGCATGAAACCTGCAACAACTATAAGCAGTACGAATACTACTATCAAAATCATTTTATCACGATAATTCAACTTCATAATTATTCACCCTCGCCCTCTTCTTTAAGATAAAGTGTCAGCGAATCAAGCGTTACGCCTGAGCTGCCGTCTTCACCGATCGAATATCCGTTGTACCCTACATCTTCCTGGAAGAGTCCTGTATTTACAAGGGCATCGATTGCTGTTGTTACATCTGACTGATCATCAAGTTCTACCTTTGTGAGCGTTACTGTTCCAGCCTCAAGGTTATATGTAAAGCCCTCATACTTGAATGATCCAAGAGCGTCCTTGATATCATCAAACATTGCGCTTGACACAACAGGAAGTGTTTCAAGAGCGGCGTTAGCTGATGTAACATAGTTTGAATAATCCTGCATGATCATCATCTTATTGTGAAGTATCTGGTTCTGAGCGATCTTCTCGTTGCAAACAGCTATCTTTTCATTAGTCTTATCGATATCCTTCTCGATAGAATTCTTTCTGAGGTGGATAACAAGTGTTGCGCCTGCGATAAGCACTGCTGCTGCTGCCGCAAAGATACCGCCTGTCATGAGCAATGAGCCCATTCCGCTGCTGCCGCCCTTACCTGTTGACTGGTCAACTTCAAGGAGGTTGATCTTCTCAGTTGCCTTGTTTCTCTTATAGAGAGCACCGATAGCGTTAGCGAATACTGTGAACTCGAAGTTCTCGAAACCTGTGATCTGTGCAGGCACGCCAAGTACGGAAGCCTTTATATCAAGACCGTCGAGAGCGTCAACGAGCTTGATGTAGTCCTCGATAAAGCCATAGAGGATAACGTTCTCAAGTCCTGAGCCGCCTCTTGCCTTATTGAACTGCTCCATTCTGAAGATGTTCTCGTTAAGAGCCTCTGTGATGTAATCGTCAGAGTCATAGTCATCTTCTGAGATAGGAACATATCTAGCGAATGCCATTTGTCCATTCTCGAACAGCGTCAGACCAAGGAAGTTCTTATCGATCTGACAAACCAACAGCGGCATTTTCTCCAAATTGGACTTGTCAGCGAGAACTATTCTTGCGATAGAGTTACATCCGATATTAACAGATCTGAGGTTCATACCCATGATGTTGAAGAGCTTTCTATAGCTTTCAACTATCGTACTAGGACAAGCTGTTGCAAGTACCTTAACTGCGCCAGGGTTATCCTCGCCTGCTTCTCCTACTACTGTATATGAGATAGAATACTCATCTGTGATACCCATTTCCTGACTCATATGGTTCTGTACCATAAGCAGGAACTCATTACCCTTTGCTTTTGGAACTACAAGCTCCTTGAATACGATGTTGCTTGATGAGAAAGTAACGATAGCATCCTTATCCATCATATCCTCGGCCTTGATCTGTGTGAGCAGAAGCTCAGAAAGACCTGAAAGGTTGATTACCTCACCATTAAGGATCATATCCTCAGGAACGTCTACCTGCAAAGATCTTTCGATCCTTATCTTGTTAGAGGAGTTATCACCTTTAACAATGTTGATTTGTCTATCAGAAATATCAAATGATAGCATTTATTCCTTCACCTCTTAAATTATTTTTCAAAACAAATATCTTTCCTCTCCATCTTAAAGGAGAGGAGATATTTAAAATTAACGAACATAAACAACAAGCTGTTATTCTTCCAGACCTGACAGTGAACCATAGAGCAGTGGGAAGATACCTGCAAGGCAGAGACCGATAGCAACACCCATGAATACGATGAGCAATGGCTCCATAAGACCTACAAGTCTTGTAACAGCTGCGTCTGCTTCTTCCTCATAGTAGTCAGCAGTTTTCTCAAGGATCTCATCGAGAGCACCTGATTCTTCACCGACGTATATGATAGAAGTGAACATTCCTTCAAATATCTCTGTTTTTGCAAGTGACGCTGAAAGAGGTGCGCCCTGCTTGACCTCATCAACTACCTGAATGAACATCTTATCAACGTAAGAATTTCCAAGTATTCTTGATGAACGCTCAAGACACTCTACCATTGGGATACCGCTTGAATAAAGTGATGAAAGAGTTCTTGCGAAACGTCCCTCATAGATCTTTACCATAAGCTTTCCTACAGCTGGCATTTTTATCTTGATATAGTCATATTTAAGTCTGATCGACGGTACTTTCAAAGCGTATATCCAACCGAATACAATAGCAAGAACTACTATAAGAATGATATACCATTTAGCTTTGAAGAAGTCACTGAATGCGAAGAGAGCCTTTGAAAGTGCAGGCATCTGATCTTCTGACATAAGTCCTGCGAATATAGGCATGATGAATGTAAACATACCGATTACCATTACGATACAAAGAACACCCAGAATGATAGGGTATGTCATAGCACTCTTGACCTTATTGTTCAACTTGTTTGAGTTTGCGTAGTAATCGCTCAGACGCTGCATTGTCATATCAAGCGTACCTGAGGTCTCACCTGCGTCTACCATTGAGATGAAAAAGTCAGGGAAACTTCCACGTCTGCTGTCAAGAGCCTCGGTAAAGCTCTGACCTTTTTGAACGTCGTCATATACGCCTCTCCAAACTTCCTTTGCACCCTTATTCTCTTCTTCTCTGTAGAGAATGTCCAGCGCCTTAACAATGGTAAGACCTGATGTCATCATTGCTGCGAGCTGACGGCAGCAGAAAGCAAGTTCCTTGGTATCGAACTTATGCACAGACTGTTTGCCTGCGCTGCCCAATGCTTCTGTATAGCTTATACAGAACAGACCTTGTTCGTGGATCTTGTCCAGTACTTCCTGTGCATCCTCAGCCTCATAGATACCCTTTATGGTTTTTCCTGAGGTATCCTTAGCAACATAGGAAAATTTCTTCATAGTATGTAGATACACCTCCACTTATTTATACATTTTGTGCATTCGTCACAAAAAACTTTAAGAATACACAAAACGCATTTTTATAATTATAACATTATTTTCATCTTTTCGCAAGTGATCGAGGGGCATTTAAGCGAATTTTTATCTACAAAATAATCTGCTTAAATTTATCGATTTTGTACAAATAGAATAATTAAACTAACATTTTATTAATTTAGTAACATTCAAAGTGGGTTCACACAGTTTTCTGACCGAAAATGACCCGCTTTATGTTCAAATGATACAATTTATCCGTTATTATCCGTCTCGCTCGCACTAAAAGATTTCACACTTCTGAGAATGACAGGGTGCTTGTGGACATACACTTTGTAGGCTGTGAGATAGATACAATAAGACGCTATAAGGAGCGATCCCATACCCACGACAACGCTCACAAGATAGTTCATATTCATGCCGTCATTAAGCCATATACAAGGATAGTAAAGCACCTTATAGAAGATATCTCCCTTGCCCTCTTGGCTGAATGAATCTCTGAAAATCGCAGGGATAAAATACACAAGGAGCATAAGAAGATACACTATTGTGATGTTTACCCAGCTCCAGTTTTCATATGCGGCGTGGCGCTTGCCGTCATCATAAAAAAGTCTCAGGAAAAATATCAGCATTACAGCAAAGCCTATAAATGAGTCTACATTGCTATTTGTCAAAAAACTCTTGAAAGCTGATGTGCTTGACGGAAAAAGTGTTACCAGCGCAGGTATCAGCACAATGCCTGCAAAGGCTGAAAACAGCGTAAGAACTATCATTATCCCCATTCTCGACAGGATATACTTAAGAAATTTTATTGGCTCCATAATTACCTCCGGTTTGTTCTTTTATCTTATAAAGCTATTTTACTTTACAATTAATTGCAGCTTATAAATCCGTTTAGCTTTACATATTTTTAATTGTCTGACATAGTTTTATCAAACAGTTTATCCACAAGTTCCCTGATATATATATTCTCAGTATGTTCAAGCGTGGGGTCTGAGGTGATGATAAGCTGTGCGGCTTCCTGTGCTTTTCTGAGAGTTTCCATATCCTGTGACATATCCGCTATCTTCAATGCAGGCAGACCATGCTGTCTGCTTCCGAAAAAGTCACCCGGACCTCTGAGTTTAAGATCCTCCTCAGATATCTTGAAGCCGTCGTTAGTCTTGCCAAGAATTTTAAGCCTTTTCACACTTTCCTCGTTCACGTTGTCTGTAATAAGGATACAGCTTGATTTAT
>CALEJX010000418.1 GCA_937898375.1 uncultured Ruminococcus sp. | reverse complement strand
ACAGCGGAAGATCCTCGTTACACTGCATTGCTTTCCGCAGGCACAAATTATACAGCGGATGTAAAATATACTCCGGTACCTGACACCGTTGACCTGACGCTTCCAGCTAATCAGTATGCTTTGATCGTTGCGCCTGAGTATGCAAATAAGTCAGACTTTGGTGTTTATATGGATATTGAAGACCCTGCTGGTCGAGTTTGTTTGAATTACACTGATGACGCAGGAAAGACAATATTTGGTGACGGACTTTCTGTTGGCAAAATAAAATATATGAATATTATCCATGGATCAGGTGTAGGATATACAGAACACTATGTAAATGTCAGAGATACAGCGTCTACATACAAAAAGGTGAAAATGAACGTCAAAAATCTGAGATTAGGTTTCAATGATGATTACACTTTCACAAGCGATTCAGGATTAACAACAAACTTCCATGATGACGATAAGGGCATATGCGGAGTTTT
Organism: uncultured Ruminococcus sp.; assembly: GCA_937898375.1. Lineage (GTDB taxonomy): Bacteria > Bacillota > Clostridia > Oscillospirales > Ruminococcaceae > Hominimerdicola. The sequence continues at coordinate 3,005 of CALEJX010000418.1, read as the reverse complement.
GGTCATCGTAAGCGGCGGCGTTATCTCTGCTGTTGTTCCTGACAGCGAGGGCAACGTTGAATTTTATCTTGACCGTGAAACAGAGAAATTTTTCACAGTTGTACAGAACTGGTCAAGTGAAGTTGCCAAGACGAGAGGTCAAACTTCTACTGTGAAATATGACCCTACAGTAAGCGCAAGCTTTTACACAGTTCAGGCACCGGAGGACGCTATGAATCTTATTTTCTCATGCGACCAGAGAGTAGACAAGCATTTTTCAAGCACAGAGTTCACACTCTCAGTTACAGCTGTTCCGGAGGGCTATGAGATACCTGAGGACGTTAAGTTCACAGTTGATGACACATTCGGCTACAAGCCTGTAGGCGTTACAGTTGACGGAAAGGCTGAAAGCTCCTCAAGCGAAGAATCATCTGACATTGACAGCTCAGAGTCAAAGCTTGAAAGCTCGTCAGTTGTTGATTCAGTATCACAGGCAGAGGAAAGCTCTACAGTTGAGGAAAGCTCAGTTGCAGAGTCAAGCTCAGCACCAAAGACTGAAACAAGCTCGGCTGCTGATTCAAGCTCAAAGACAGTTTCACCTAAGGCAGACGCTAACCCTAACACAGGCAAGCTCGCAGGCGGAGCAGCGGCTATCGTACTTGTACTCGGTGCGGCAGCAGTAGCAACAAAGAAAAAGGATAGATAAATCAAATATTAAAGAGACGTTCATATGAGCGTCTCTTTTTTTGTATCTTATAACGCAAAAAAGCAGTCCCAACGGACTGCTTTTTTCGAGCGTATAGCTTGATCCCTATATGACAAAAAACTATCTGGTTACGTTAAATGCGCCCATTTGTGGATAAACTGCGCTTTCGCCAAGTTCTTCCTCGATCCTGAGAAGCTGATTATACTTTGCAACACGCTCGCTTCTGCTTGGTGCGCCTGTCTTTATCTGACAAGTGTTAAGAGCAACTGCAAGGTCAGCGATAGTTGTATCTGCTGTTTCACCTGAACGGTGTGAAGAAATTGCAGTGTAGCCTGCCTTGTGAGCCATTTTGATAGCTTCGAGAGTTTCTGATACAGAGCCTATCTGATTGAGCTTGATAAGGATAGAGTTTCCGCAGCCAAGGCTGATACCCTTTGCAAGTCTTTCAGTATTTGTTACAAACAGGTCGTCGCCAACCAGCTGCACCTTGCCGCCAAGTTCCTTAGTGAGAAGCTGCCAGCCCTCCCAATCTTCCTCGTCAAGAGCGTCCTCGATAGAGATGATAGGGTACTTTTCAACGAGCTTCTTCCAGTGTTCAATAAGCTCAGCAGAAGTGAATTTTGTGCCAGCCTTTGGAAGAACGTATTCGCCTTTCTTTGAGCCTTTCCACTCGCTTGAAGCGGCGTCCATAGCTATCATGAAGTCCTTGCCAGGCTCATAGCCTGCGTTCTTAACAGCTTCAAGTATATACTGGATTGCTTCCTCGTCGCTTGCAAGATCAGGAGCGAAGCCGCCCTCATCGCCAACAGATGTTGCAAGACCTTTTGATTTAAGCAGGGCAGCCAAAGCGTGGAAAACTTCTGCACACCAGCGGAGAGCTTCCTTAAAGCTTGGAGCGCCCACAGGCATGATCATAAACTCCTGAACGTCAACAGTGTTTGCAGCATGAGCGCCGCCGTTAAGAATGTTCATCATAGGAACAGGAAGTCTGTTTCCGGAAATTCCGCCGAGAAATCTGTAGAGAGGGATATCGAGAGAGATAGAAGCCGCTCTAGCAGCAGCGATAGAAACAGCGAGGATAGCGTTAGCGCCAAGCTTTGACTTATCCTTAGTGCCGTCAGCCTTTATCATAGCCTTATCAACGGCATAGATATCAGAAGCGTCAAGTCCGCAAACAGCGTCATTTATAGCGGTGTTGATGTTCTCAACAGCTTTTGTTACGCCCTTTCCGCCGTATCTAGCCTTATCGCCGTCACGAAGTTCGAGAGCCTCAAATTCACCTGTAGAAGCGCCACTTGGAGCAGTACCTCTGCCAACTGTACCGTCAGCGAGGTAGACCTCAGCTTCAACAGTAGGGTTTCCTCTGGAATCCAAAATTTCACGTCCGACTACTTTTACGATCTCAAGATAGTTCATATTCAAATCTCCTTGTCACTCGCCGTGACGGGCACTTCCCGCCTTGGCTTATTTTGATAATTTGGTTTTGCACCGCTCCGACACTTTTTAGGGTATCGCAGTTAGCAGGTCACTCGCCGTGACGGGCATTATCCGCCATGGTTTGTGCATAATAAATTTTTTTGCACCGCTCCGATACTTTTTAGATGTATCGCAGACAGTTCACACGCCGTGACGGGCATTATCCGCCATGGTTTGTGCATAATAAATTTTTTTGCACCGCTCCGATACTTTTTAGATTTATCGCAGACAGTTCACACGCCGTGACGGGTATTTTCCGTCAAAGTCTGTGCATAATAATCTTTGTGCAGCTTTGATACTTTCGCTCTGTATCGCAGGCACACAACACAATAAGCTCACGCAGACGACCCGAACGCACCACCATTCGGGCTGATGACATTTCGCTCTTGTCATCAAAGAGAAGTCTGCATGATTTATTCTCACGAGGTTAGTAATTCCTAACCATATTTATTGTATCACGCATGAGGGCATATGTCAATCTTAGTTAGTTATACCTAACATATTTCATAGGTATGCACAAAATGCGTGATTGTTATTTACCTAATTATTGACTTTTTATACAATAGATAAGCCTTGTGAAACTCTTCGTTTGTTATTATTGACAGGCTTTGTGGGAATATTCGTTTTAACGTGAGATTTTTTTATGTTGTCTTCGAGTTCTGCCACCGCAAAATCGCTTCGCTCTTTGCGGATTTTACGTTGCATAAGGATATGGAAAAAGCGGTGCAGAGTTTACCGCTCCGACACCGCTTTGTTTTGTTTTTTTGTTTGATATTCTTCTATTATCTATCTGCACCGCTTAGTAGGCTTGCGCCTATTGAGGCTCTGCCTCAAGCTCCGACAG
>CALEJX010000417.1 GCA_937898375.1 uncultured Ruminococcus sp. | reverse complement strand
GTGGCTACCCTACGTTGTGTGGCTGTGTCATTCCTCACTCCTCACTCCTCACTTAAACTTCGCTTTTCCGCTTGACGAAACCGCAGTAAAGTAGTATAATATAAGAAATGCTGCTTATGCAAATTCTTTTACGGAGGTCCTTTATATGGAGAAAAAAACGTTTTATATCACTACCCCGATATATTACCCTTCCGGTAATCCGCATATCGGTCACTGCTACACCACTGTTGCCTGCGATTCTATCGCAAGATACAGACGTATGCAAGGCTATGATGTCATGTTCCTCACAGGTACTGACGAGCATGGTCTGAAAATCGAACAGAAAGCTGCTGAAAAGGGTGTTACACCTAAGGAATATGTTGATGAGATAGTCAAGACTTTCAAAAAACTTTGGAGCTACATGAACATCAGCTATGACAGATACATCAGAACTACTGACGATTATCACATTGAAACTGTTCAGAAAATTTTCAAGGCTCTTTATGACAAGGGCTACATTTACAAGGGCGAATACAAGGGCAAATACTGCACACCTTGCGAGAGCTTTTGGACTGAGTCACAGCTTGATGAGAACGGCTGCTGTCCTGAGTGCCACAGAGAGGTAACAGAAGCTAAGGAGGAGGCTTACTTCTTCAAGATGTCGCCTTTTGCTGAGAGGATAGAAAAGCTCCTCACTGAGACAGATTATCTCCAGCCTAAGACGAGAGCTACTGAGCTTGTAAACAACTTTATCAAGCCAGGTCTTGAAGATCTTTGTGTATCGAGGACCACTTTCAAGTGGGGTATCCCTGTTACATTTGATGACAAGCACGTTGTTTACGTTTGGATAGACGCACTTTCAAACTATATTTCCGCGCTTGGTTTCTGGAACGAAAAGTACAATGATTTTGACAAGTTCTGGCCTGCTGACGTTCACATGGTAGCAAAGGATATCATGAGATTCCACGCTATCATTTGGCCTGCAATGCTTATGGCGCTTGATCTTCCTCTGCCTAAGCATCTTGCTGTACACGGCTGGATAACATTCAACGGACAGAAGATGTCCAAGTCTTTGGGCAATGTTGTTGACCCATTCATTCTTGGTGAGAGATATGGCGCTGACGCTATCAGATACCACATTCTTCGTGAGATGGCTTTGGGTGCAGACAGCTCATTCTCAAACGAGATAATGATAAACAGAATAAACTCTGACCTTGCAAACGGTCTTGGCAATCTTGTTTCAAGAACTGTAGCAATGGCTGACAAATATTTTGGCGGCACGCTCCCTGTAGAGAGAGAAGAGGGAGATTTTGACGCTGAGCTTATTGCTGAGGTTGAGGAGTTGAGAGCCAAGGTTGACGATTTCATGGACAAGACTCAGATAAACAATGCTTTGGCTGAGATATTCAAGGTAGTATCGAGAGCCAACAAGTACATTGATGAGACGGCTCCATGGGTACTTGGCAAGGACGAGAGCAAAAAGGCAAGGCTTGCGACAGTTCTTTACAATCTGCTTGAAACTATTAGAATTGTATCTACGCTTCTTAGCAACTTTATGCCGACAACAATGCCAAAGGTATGGGAGCAGATAGGTGCGGCTGAAAGCGATATCACATATGAGAACGCAGGCAAGTTCGGTGTACTTCCTGCTGACGTGACAGTTCACAGGGGTGAGATAATCTTCCCAAGGATTGACGTTGACAAGGAGATCGAGGAGCTTAACAAGATAATAGGCAGCAAGGCTGAGCCTGAGGAAAAGGCTGATGACGGATTTGAGCCTGCGCCTGTGGCTGACGAAATAACAATAGATGATTTCGCAAAGGTCGATTTGAGAGTTGCTCTTGTCAAGGACTGCGAAAAGGTAAAGAAGTCCAAGAAGCTTCTTTGCTTACAGCTTGATGATGGATTTGGCGGCAGGCAGGTAGTATCTGGCATTGCGGCATGGTACAAGCCTGAGGATCTTATTGGCAAAAAGGTAGTTATCGTAGCGAACCTGAAGCCTGTTAAGCTTTGCGGTGTTGAGTCAAACGGAATGATTTGTGCGGCTGACACACCTGACGGTGCGGCAAACGTTATTTTCCCAGATCAGGATCTCCCATGCGGAGCTAAGCTTAGATAAAAAGTTATAAAAAAATACAAATCAAGGAGCGGTTTTCCGCTCCTTATATGCGTCTGTAGCTCAGTTGGATAGAGCGCAAGACTCCGACTCTTGAGGTCGCAGGTTCGATTCCTGTCAGGCGCACCAGCGGGTGCTTGCACCCGTTTTTCTTACGCCCTACTTTGTTTAGGGCGTATTTTTTGCGCCGCTGGGTTTATTTTGTAGTGGAGCTTTACTTTGTTGGCGTGCCCCTGCACCCAATTCACGCCTTACTTTGTGCGTGGCGTAATTTTTGCACCGCTGATACATCTTTGTTTAATAAAAAACTTTGTCTGCTCGCCGTGGCGGGCATTTTCGCACGGCTTTTATTGCTTGTCAAAGCTTGATTTTTTCTAGATTTTGTAGTATAATCAGCATAAAGGCTACACAATGGAGGTCACTGCAATGGAGATAATCAAATATGACAGTAAATACAGAGAAGATTTTGTAAGGCTCAACACGGAATGGCTTACAAAGCTTTACTATATTGAATCATATGACCAATATTCCATGGATCATGTGGAAGAACTTATCGAAAAAGGGTCTATGGTCTATTTTGCAGTTGAAAACGGCAAAGTTCTTGCTACCTGCATGACCGAGCCGCTTGGCGATGATGTATGGGAAATATGCAAGCTTGCGGCAGAGGGACAATATACTGGAACAGGTGCAGGAACGGCAGTGCTTAAAGCCTGCATGGACTACTCAATTGCTCATGGTGCAAAAAAGCTGTGTCTTATCACCATTTCAGGGCTTAAACCGGCGATACATTTGTATAAAAAGCTTGGATTTAAAGAAATACCATATCGCAAAGAGGTATGGCACTCTGAAAAGGCTGATGTTGAAATGGAATATATAGTTGAATAAGTTTTTACGGCAACACCTCCAAGCGAGGCATTGCCGTATTTTTTATATCTCATTAAGGCACTTTGTCACACGCCTGCGCAGTTCCTCACCTCCAAAGGGAAAACCGAACTCTGCGGCAGAGCTTCCCCACTCAGGTGGGTGCTTTTTCGAGCCGTCAAAATAGCGGCTTTTCACCACGGCACGATAGCGTTTTGGCATTTTCGCCGCAAGCTCCTCACATTCTCTCAGGCGCAGCTGCACCTTTGCAAGGTCAAGCCACAGGTCGGTGAGCTTTTTTCCTCTGTGGGATACCCTGCCGCAATGCTCACCCACTGCCGCAAGCTGTGAGGACATTTCGCAGATATCCTCTTTGAGCTTCCACTCCGGCCACCTGAGTTTGCGATACTGTGAAAGCTTTCTCAATGCGGCTGTATTCACTCTGCTTCCGCCGCTTCTAAAATTATATCGGCTTGCGGAGGGGGCAAGCCTTTTTATTGAGTTTACTTCTTTTGAATAATCTATTGTATTTTGCATATTTTTCTCCTTTCGGCTTTCGGTACAGACATTTGGACAGTTAGTATGATATACTGTATTTACAAAGAAGCAGTGACATTTCAGATAACAGTTTTCTGTATAATTTTCGGGGCAAAGATTTCAAGAAGGGCGGATAATTCTCTTGACTTTTACAGAATAATGTATTATAATTATATCAAAGCTAGATTTTATACAGATATCTGTACTGACGATATATACAGTATAATACAGACTTCTGTAAAAGTCAATAGGCGTTAGCAAATTTAATACAGATTTCTGTATATTTGTGAAATAGTCACAATCGGAGGAAGAAAAATATGTCTGAAATGTACAAGAGGATCGAACAGCTATGTAAGGAGAACAATATGTCGGTTTCGCAGATGTGCAGGGAGCTGTCTATAACCAGGAGCTGTTTATCGGAACTGAGCAAAGGCAGGACGGAGCGGCTTTCCACGGCGAACGCTTCAAAAATAGCGGACAGGTTTGGGGTGAGCGTACAGTATCTTACAGACGGCAAGGAAAAGAACATAGACGAGGAGTTGAAATTCGCATTATTCAACGGCTCGGAGGGCGTGACTGACGAAATGTTTGACGAGGTCAGGCAGTTTGCGGAAATGGTCAGGCTCAGGGAGGAAGCAAAGCGCAGAAAGGCTGGTGAAAAGTGAGAGATGACGAACATACAGGAATTGTATGATATTT
>CALEJX010000416.1 GCA_937898375.1 uncultured Ruminococcus sp. | reverse complement strand
CTCATAGCTTAAAAATGCGATATTAAACGGGCGAACGCTGTTCGCCCCTGCATATAAAAAGGTACTGTCAATATGGCAGTACCTTTTTTTGTGGGAAAACAGGCAAAAAAAGCGCTCACGCACCGAAGTGCATGAGCGTCTTTTTTTATAGTAACCTAGATTACTTTTCCTCATTATTGTAAAGCTTAGCGTATCTGAGCAGATAATCATATCTGTCCTTAGCGTTCTGAACAGCCTTACCAAAGAGCTTCTCAGCTCTTTCAGGATTCTGTCTAGCAAGTGCGTTGTAACGTACCTCGCCCATGATGAAGTCCTTATAGTCAGCTGTTGGAGCCTTAGAATCAAGGATAAATGGATTCTTGCCCTCTGCCTTAAGACGTGGGTCGAATCTGTACAGATGCCAGTAACCAGCTTGAACAGCCTTCTTCTCCTCTGTCTGAGCAATTGACATACCGCCCTTGATACCATGGTTGATACATGGAGCATAACCAATGATGATCGAAGGACCGTGATAAGACTCAGCCTCGTGGATAGCCTTGATGCACTGGTTGTAATCAGCACCCATTGCAACGTGAGCTACATATACATAGCCGTAAGACATTGCAATACCTGCGAGGTCCTTCTTCTTAACTTCCTTACCAGCTGCTGCGAACTGAGCGATAGCACCTGTTGGAGTTGACTTAGAGGACTGTCCACCTGTATTTGAGTAAACCTCAGTATCGAATACGAAGATGTTTACGTCCTTACCCTGAGCGATAACGTGGTCAACGCCTGAGAATCCGATATCGTAAGCCCAGCCGTCGCCGCCGAAGATCCACATTGACTTCTTTCTCAGATAGTCAGCGTCCTTAAGGATCTCTTCAGTTGCCTTATTCTTTGTCTTCTTAAGAGCAGCGATAAGGTTATCTGTAGCTGGTGAGTTCTTCTCGCCGTCATCTACTGTTTCAAGATACTCTTCGCAAGCCTTCTTGAGAGCAGCAGCCTTAGTTGTCTTAGACAGCTCAAGAACCTTAGCGATAGTTCTGTTTCTGATAGTTGACTGTGCAAGATACATACCGTAACCATACTCAGCGTTATCCTCGAACAGTGAGTTAGCCCAAGCTGGACCCTTGCCGTCCTTGTTTACTGTGTATGGAGTTGAAGGAGCAGAACCGCCCCAAATTGATGAACAGCCTGTTGCGTTAGCAATGTACATTCTGTCGCCAAAGAGCTGTGTGATAAGCTTAGCATAAGGTGTCTCACCGCAGCCTGCGCATGCGCCTGAGAATTCAAGCAATGGCTGCTTGAACTGTGAGCCCTTAACTGTTGTAGCCTTGAACTTCTCGAATACTTCTGGCTTTTCAGCAAGTGTAAGACCATAGTTGAATACTTCCTGCTCAGCGAGCTGAGATTCCAGAGGCATCATGCTGAGAGCCTTGTTGCCCTTCTTACCAGGACAAACGTTTACGCAAGAACCGCAGCCTGTGCAGTCCAGAGCTGACATTGTCATTACGAAGTGATAGCCAGGCATACCTGTCATAGGAACTGCCTTCTCCTGAGCAAGCTTAGGAGCCTTCTTCAGCTCAGCGTCTGTCATTACAACAGGTCTGATAACTGCGTGTGGACATACATATGAACAGAAGTTACACTGGATACAGTTGTCGCCATTCCATGCAGGAACGTCAACAGCGATACCTCTCTTCTCAAATGCAGCAGAGCCCTGTGGGAATGTGCCGTCTGCCATATTTACGAATGTTGAAACAGGGAGCTTGTCGCCTTCCTGAGCGTTGCAAGGGATCTGAATGTTGTTTACGAAGTCCTGAAGTGTCTTATCTGCACACTTAGCGGCAGGCATACCCATTGGAGTATCCTTGCACTTCTTCCAAGAAGCAGGGACTTTAACTTCGTGAACCTGCTGACAGCCAGCGTCGATAGCGTCATGGTTCATCTTAACGATAGCGTCGCCCTTCTTAGAATAAGAAGCTGTAGCAGCGTCCTTCATGTACTTGATAGCGTCGTCGATAGGAATGATGTTAGCGAGCTTGAAGAATGCAGACTGAAGAACAGTGTTTATTCTGTTGCCCAGACCGATCTCCTTACCGATCTTAACGCCGTTGATAGTATAGAACTTGATGTTGTTCTCAGCGATGTATCTCTTTACCTGACCTGGGAGGTGCTTATCCAGCTCTTCGTGCTCCCACTGACAGTTGAGGAGGAATGTTCCGCCCGGCTTGATATCCTGTACCATGTTGTACTTTGTGATATAGGACTCGTTATGGCAAGCAACAAAGTCAGCCTGATTGATAAGGTATGTTGACTTGATAGGTGTCTTACCGAATCTCA
>CALEJX010000415.1 GCA_937898375.1 uncultured Ruminococcus sp. | reverse complement strand
CCTACAAGCTTCAGATATCTGAGCATATAGCTGTATACCGCCACAGTGCGTGACTTATTGTCACCCTCGTTCAGCTCCGAACGCATTTTCTTTATCCTAAGCTCTCTGTGTATCACAACGCCGAAGCCTATAAGCAGAAGTCCGCCCAAAGTGATGAAAATTCCTACAAATGAGCCATGACCGCTATTGTTTTCTGCCGTGCTTGATGAAACAGAAGTTTTTCCTGCGCCTGATATCACGCCGGCACCATGTCCGCCGCTTGCAGAATTGGTTTTCTTTGTTGTGGTGGAAGCCTTTGAACTGTTTGCAGGCTTCTTGGTAGCCGCTGTAGTTGTGCCGCCCTGACCGCCGTTTTTAGTAGTAGCCGCAGGCTTGCTTTCTGTACTTTTAGCTGTTGTTGTGACCGCCTTAGGGTCTTTCTCCTGCTGAGTAAGGTTAGGGTTATCATTATCATAACCTGGGGTAAACTCCGCAGGATACCAGCCTGCATTGTCTATGAACACCTCTGCCCATGCGTGTGCGCACTTGTCTTTTACACTCACCTCATATGTGGAATCATCTTCAGGCTCACCAAGCTGTGAACTAAGCACCACATATCCCTCTGTATATCTTGACGGATATCCAAACATTCTCAGAAGCTCCGCACCTGCCGTTGCAAAATATGAGCAGTAGCCCTCCTTTTGCGTGCCCAAGAAGTATTCAATAAAGTCCTCACCCTCTGGAGTAACACCCGGCTCGAGAGTATAAGTGAAATTATCAGAGAAATAGTTTCTTATTGCCGTGCATATCTCCTCGTAAGTCCATTCGTTTTTGTGATAAATATCAACGCCGAGATATTCGTTAAGTATCTCTTTGTATGCCTTGTCAAGCTCGTCAGACTTTGAAACGTCCATGTAATTTTCATGAACAAACTCCGTGTAAGCGTCAACGCCTCTGTCCTTGTTTACAGACAAAGCTGGCTCTTCTGCGGCTATAGCCTCAGGGAGCGCTTCAAGCCTTCCTTCTATGAGAGAGGGGTCAAAGTAGTAAAGAGAATACTTTGTTGAACTTAACTTGACATATGACTCAGTGGTAGGACGCATTTTTTCGTCGCCGGTGTTTCCGTCGCTTGAATACAGTGAAGCATATGGCGCATACACAAACTTCTTGCTTGCGCCAAGAACAGATACGGATATCCGCGCAGGCGTCATGTCGGTGTATTTACGCTGAATAAGGTCATAATCCATATCCTGCACCCAAATATCCCCACGCTCAAAATCATCGGAGAACGTGTCACTCTTGTCATTCACCTCAACGGGCGTCCAACTGTTGTTGTCATAAATGCCTGCTACATATCCACGTAGATACAGTGTGTTTGTAAAGCGTGGCGTGGTTATCCTCAGTGCAATTGAGCCGTTGAAGCTAATGCCTGCTGTCTTACCGAGGACACCGCCGTTCGTGCCGCCCACTGTTTTGATACCGAACAGATCAAATCCGCCGTCATAGTCTGAAAA
>CALEJX010000414.1 GCA_937898375.1 uncultured Ruminococcus sp. | reverse complement strand
GAACATATCAGGCTATGATATCCCTTTTTGAAAGGTGGTAAATAAATGGAAAGCAAAAACATAGGCAAGGTAGTCCAGATAGTTGGTGCGGTAGTCGATATCCGCTTTAAAGATGACAGCCTGCCTGACCTGCTCAATGCCATTGAGATAGACAACAAGGGCGAAAAGCTCGTTGTTGAGGTGGCTCAGCATATAGGCGACGATATCGTTAGATGTATCGCCATGGGCTCTACAGACGGACTTGTGAGAGGTATCGACGCTGTTGATACCGGCAAGGCTATATCTGTTCCGGTGGGCAAGGAAACTCTTTCGAGAATGTTCAACCTTCTCGGCGAGCCTGTTGATAATCTGCCTGCTCCTGAAACTAAGGAGCGCTGGGAGATACACAGAGAGCCGCCGACATATGAGGAGCAGTCTGCTTCAAACGAGATACTTGAAACAGGCATCAAGGTAATCGACCTTATAGCACCATATCTGAAAGGCGGAAAGATAGGTCTTTTCGGCGGTGCGGGAGTAGGCAAGACGGTGCTTATTCAGGAGCTTATAAATAACGTTGCCAACCAGCACGGCGGTATCTCAGTTTTCACAGGCGTTGGAGAGCGTACCCGTGAGGGCAATGACCTTTATTATGAGATGAAAGAGTCAGGAGTTATCGACAAGACCGTGCTTGTGTATGGTCAGATGAACGAACCGCCTGGAGCAAGAATGAGAGTTGCGCTTTCAGGATTGACAATGGCGGAGTATTTCAGAGATGTTGAGCATCAGGACGTGCTGTTGTTTATAGACAACATATTCAGATTTACTCAGGCAGGCTCTGAGGTGTCGGCGCTTCTCGGCAGAATGCCGTCAGCCGTTGGTTATCAGCCTACCCTTGCAACTGAAATGGGTCAGCTTCAGGAGCGTATCACTTCGACAACAAAAGGCTCTATCACTTCCGTTCAGGCAGTTTATGTGCCTGCAGACGACCTGACAGACCCTGCGCCTGCAACTACGTTTGCACACCTTGACGCAACAACGGTGCTTTCAAGAAGCATTTCGTCACTTGGTATCTATCCTGCCGTTGACCCTTTGGAGTCAAACTCTAGGATACTTTCCCCTGAGATAGTGGGCAATGAGCATTATCAGGTGGCAAGACAGGTGCAGTCTATCTTGCAGAGATATGTTGAGCTTCAGGATATCATCGCTATCATGGGTATGGACGAGCTTTCTGACGAGGATAAGCTCACAGTATCCAGAGCAAGAAAGATACAGCGTTTTCTGTCACAGCCGTTCTCCGTTGCGGAGCAGTTTACCGGCATGAAGGGCAAATATGTGCCTATCAAGGAGACGATCAGAGGCTTCAAGGAGATAATCGAGGGCAAGCATGACGACCTGCCTGAGTCTGCTTTCCTGTTTGTGGGAACTATTGACGAGGCTGTGGAAAAGGGCAGACAGATCGCAGAAAGTGAACAGTAGTAACAGAACGTTTAAAGAAAAACGCTTGACAAGAGTCGGATTATAGTATATAGTGAATGTATGTGGCAATTTTGTGCCGCACACGCTGATTTGTAAGAAGCTTATGGAGAGAGATTATGACGCCTTTTGATCTTAAGATAATAACTCCTGAGAAAACTTTTTTTGAGGGAAATACTGAGCAGATCATTGCAAGGACTGTATCAGGCGATATCGGCATACTTGCAGGTCATGCGCCATATGTGGCAAATATCGTTTCTTCTCCTTTCCGTATCAAAATAGACGGCGAGTTTAAAACTGCCGCTATTTCGGGAGGGCTTATAAAGGTGTCTGCTGACGGCGTAACAGTGGTGACATCTGCTATCGAATGGGCTGATGAGATAGACGTTGCAAGAGCTGAAAAGGCAAAGGCGGCGGCTGAAAACAAGCTCAGAGAAAATGCCAGCCAGAAAGAGTTTGAAAGGGCAGAGCAGAAGCTGCGACGTGCCATGAACAGACTTGTGGTGGCAGGAAAGAAATAGTTATGAAAGTCAGAGCCTTGCGGGATATCCGTGCAGGCTTTGGCTTTGTTTTATTTAATAAGTAAAATCGGCGTAAAAGTAAGGTAAGTAATGGGGTGCGCAGGGGCGTACTCGGACGTTGTGCAGTGGAAAAAACAAGAAAAGGAATGAATTGATTTGAGTATCTTTAACATTGTCGGAATGGCAGGCGGACTTGGTCTGTTTTTATACGGAATGACCATATTGAGCTCGGGACTTGAAAAAGCCTCGGGCGG
>CALEJX010000413.1 GCA_937898375.1 uncultured Ruminococcus sp. | reverse complement strand
ATTATGATTTGGTGATAAGTCGGCTTTGCAAGCACCTGATTTTCATTTGCAAGAAGGCTGTTGATCATATCCACTGTTATAAGAAGCAGAGGGTACTGCTCCATGAGCATTTTCGACAGCCTTATGAATATCCCTGCAAGCACCTCTGCGTCGTCACAGCCACGGTGATGCTGAAAATCACCAAGGCCGAAATGCTCCGCCACAAAGTTGAGCTTGTGCTTTTCAAGCTCCGGAAGCATTATCTGCGACATTGGCACAGTGTCTATAGAAGAATACTTTATCTCTATGCCCTGTCTTTTTGCGCAGGCTGATATAAAGCCCGTATCGAACTGAGAATTGTGCGCCACAAGCACAGGGTCGTTGCCGATAAACTCCTTGAATTTAAGTATCGCTTCCCTTTCGCTTGCGCCGTCTTTCACCATATCGTCAGTTATGTGGGTAAGGTTTGATATAAACTCAGGGATAGGTCTTTCAGGGTTTACGAAAATATCAAGCTTGTCCACAACTTCAAGATCTCTCAGTTTTACAGCGCCTATCTCGATTATCCTGTCTTCATTAGGATTTGTGCCCGTAGTTTCAAGGTCGAAACAGATTATCTCGTCAGTAAGTTCACGCTTATCCGTTCCACGGAATATCTTTTCGTCATTGTTGACCTCGTATGACTCTATGCCGTAAAGCACCTTGAAATCTCCGCCGCCCTTGCGTATGCCTATACAGGTGTTTCCGGCGTCAGGATAGCCCTGAACAACGCCGTGGTCTGTTATGGCAAGGGCTTTGTGTCCCCATGAATAAGCTCTTTCCACAAGCTTGCCCGCAGGAGTGAGGGCGTCCATCATAGACATATTGGTATGGCAGTGAAGCTCCACACGCTTATGTTCGCAGGTGTCCTTTTCCTTTTCACGCTTTACCACCATAATGCTGTCAGGCTTGATGTTTATAGAGTGATCGAAATCGTCCTCCTCTATCTCGCCTGCCACAAGAATGGTCTTGCCAGCTTTAAGGTGTTCAAGCATTGCTTCGAGCACAGCTCTCTTCAAGCCTTTCATGTTTCTGAAATTCTTGTTTGAGCCTATGAACTTTATAGAATTTGAAGAAGTATAGTCGGTAAAATTCAGGTGTGCGATAAGCATGCCCGACTTTGTTTCCTTAGTTTCCACAGGTCCGAAAATATCGCCCCAAACTACCACACGTCCACGGTAGTCCGCAGGGATATCTTTCATCTGCGTTACCTGCTCGTTTCCTGATATTGGCGCACCCATAAGCACAAGAGCGTCCTCACAGAGAAGTGAGAGCCTTGTGAAGTCAACATTCGCAGTGCGGAAATCAACAGAAGCGCCGCTTGCAGTGTTTGTGGTAACAGCCGCCTTTTTCTCAGGCTGTGCAGGGTCTATCTTCGGCACAGGGAGGGACTTCAAAAACTCCTCCTGCTCACGCTGATGCTCTTCCATATCAGTTTCAAGCACACCTGTGAGTTTTATATCCGCCCTGACCGAAAAAAGCTCCATAGTGAGCGCAGGGAAAGCCGTCTCTATGCCCGCCTTTTTCAGCAACGCTTCGCCGCCGTGTTTTATATCCACAGTGAAAACGCCGTTTTCATAAACAGCCTCAGCGTTGTCAAAAAAGCCGTTCACAAGAGGAAATCTGCTTTTGAGAAACTTGCAAAGCTCAGGGAAATACTCTGCACAAAGCATATCAGGAGTGTATTTGAGCTGCAAGACGAACTTTCCTGCTCCAAGAGCCGCTCTCATTTTCATTTCAAATTCCACTGTGCTGTCAAAAGGCACAAGCTTGTCAAAAGCCGCCTGACAGGTAAAAGTGC
>CALEJX010000412.1 GCA_937898375.1 uncultured Ruminococcus sp. | reverse complement strand
AAATCGCTGTCGCTCTTTGCGGATTTTACTTTGAATAAGGATACAGTAAAAGCGGTGCAGAGTTTGCCGCTCCGACACCGCTTTGCTTATTTTTTATTTTCCAATAGCCGCTTCGACAGCTCTTTTCCAGCCGTTCACAAGTTCAGCTCTTTTTTCTTCATTCATGGACGGTATAAACTCCCTGAACTTATCCGAAATTCCCACAAGCTCTTCCATACTGCCCCAAAGTCCACAGCCAAGCCCAGCAAGATATGCCGCACCCGTTGCGGTGGACTCCACGTTATAAGGTCTTATGACCGAGTGTCCCAATATATCAGCCTGAAATTCCATTAGAAAATCGTTGCTTGCCGCACCGCCGTCAGCTTTTATGCTGCCTATTGCTCCTGCGTCCTCCTCCATTGCTCTGAGGACGTCATAGGTCTGATAGCACATAGCTTCCAAAGTCGCCCTGACTATATGACATCTGTTCGTTCCTCTCGTCAACCCTGTTATCATGCCCCTAGCCTCAGGCTTCCAGTAAGGCGCACCAAGTCCCACGAATGCAGGCACAAAGTAAACTCCCCCCGTGTCCTCAACGCTTCTTGCAAGCTCCTCCGTTTCCGCCGCCGTGCATATTATGCAAAGCTCATCACGAAGCCATTTTACCGCCGCACCCGATACGAAAACCGACCCCTCGAGAGCATAATTCATCTTTCCGCCTATGCCCCAAGCGATAGTCGTAAGCAGCCCGTGACGGCTCTCCACAGGCTTTTCGCCCGTGTTCATAAGTAGAAAACCGCCCGTGCCGTATGTGTTTTTCACATCGCCCTCACGGAAACAGCATTGCCCGAAAAGCGCCGCCTGCTGGTCTCCTGTACAGCCTGCAATTTTTATCCTGCTTCCGAAAATGCTCTCCTCAGTTTCGCCCAAGTCACCCGAACATTCTCTCACCTCAGGGAGTATACAGCTCGGTATGCCCAAAAGCCCCAGTATCTCCCTGTCCCATTCAAGCGTGTGAATGTTGAAAAGCATTGTTCTCGAAGCATTCGAGTAGTCTGTAACGTGTACCTTTCCACCTGTCAAATTCCATATTAGCCAGCAATCCACAGTGCCGAAAAGGATCTCACCATTTTCCGCACGCTCCCTCACGCCCGCAACATTTTCAAGTATCCACTTTATCTTTGTGGCAGAGAAATAGGGGTCGATAAGCAACCCCGTCTTGTCCTTGAAAAACTTCTGTAAGCCCTGACTTTCCATTCGTGCGCAGTCCTCAGAAGTCCTCCTGCATTGCCAAACGATAGCGTTGTAAACAGGCTTGCCGGTGTTCTTATCCCAAAGTATCGTTGTCTCACGCTGATTAGCGATACCGATAGCCGCAACGTCCTCAGCCGTTATCCCTGCCTTGTCAATGACCTCACGAGCGGAACTGAGCTGACTTTCCAAAATATCCATAGGGTCATGCTCCACCCAGCCGTTGCCGGGGAATATCTGCGGATATTCTTTCTGCACGCTTGCCACCTTTTCCCCCTTAACGTTAAAAAGCACCGCCCTAGAAGAAGTCGTTCCCTGATCCAAAGAGAGTATGTATTCTTTCATAAAATTTCTCCTTATTGCAAAAAAAGGGGCGGAAATCCCACCCCTTATGTCATCAAATTTCTAGCTATATTTTTCCGTACAAAATCGTGCATCACACTATAATGTAGGGGCGAACAGTGTTCGCCCGCTTCGTTTCACTGCAATCAAATTTATTTGCAACATTGTAATGTAATTTAGCAAACCATGTAGGGGAGCGGCTCAATTTCTGTTTCACAGAAATGCGACGTCCCACTTTCTTGTCCAT
>CALEJX010000411.1 GCA_937898375.1 uncultured Ruminococcus sp. | reverse complement strand
TTCTGTTATATTCGTAGTATCTAACCTAGCAGAACATTTTTGTAACAATGAAAATCTTAATCCCAACAGTTTTCAAGAAAGTTAGTTTAACATCGGTGCTACATTTTATTTTATGTAAATAGTTGCATCTTATATTATTTGATCATCTTTTTTCAAACTCACTAATATCTTCATCAAACACAAGATAAGCCGAACACTCATTGTTATTTATCATATCTTTTATATTTTTCAAAGCTTCAGCGTTTCTTATTCTTTCTTTTTTAGAAAAAATCCTGCTGGAGCTTTATTACATCTTCTATATCCTCACAAGATAAAAACTTAGGATCATTTCTTCTGTCCAACATACCATATGTACACTTTGTTTTTGATATCTTATTTATCTTTTGCTTTATAAGCTTCATTTCTGGATCACTTGTCCAAGTAATAGAATGCTTATTATCGCACTGATGATTTGTTTCACAGCCACATTGGCCACATTTTATGTTTTTATCTACATACAACGTAAGACGCTCACCGCCAAAAAGAAGAACATTCTTTGATTCTTTTATAAGACTTATGCATTTAAGAAACATTCTAAAGGCTATACTGGCCACATTGTTAAACAATAATTGTTCATTCAAAAACCCTTTCCTCTTATAGTGTTTATTACAATATATTTTGATTTTTATTTGCCAAATATATTGTATCACACCAAAAAGCGCCCTGTCAAATTTAAAAGGGAATAAATTTGGACAGCTGCGCTTTTGCACATAAAAACGGACAGCTAAGTACTTTTGTATAATACACATTCCATAAAGTATACAAATTTCAGGAACACAACAAAAAGAGAATAAATTAAAAAAACGCAAAAAAGATAAAAACAGTGCCACGACAGATTGCCATGACACTTTTTTTAATATAAATAAAATTGTATTACTTGATATATTTGTTCAACTTATAAGATAAGAAATAAAAAACTTATTATATATTCAAAATAGAGAAGATATATCAGTTTAATGCAAACAATAGTTGTTTATTTTCTGTATCACGTTCGCAAAAAAAGCAATAGCTCAAGTAGTTTGAAAGATAAAATCTGCGAACTACACAAATATAAAAAAACATTTCATTGGTAATACTGCCATAAAGCTTGAAGATAACGCATTATAAAATAACAAGTTTTCCTTTATATAAAAATAGTGATCATATCATAATAATGCTATTGATAGTGAAAATTCACAACTTTCTTATTATATATAATGAGTATTTAATTTGGATAGAAGATATTCTTCACTAATAAATTTGTGCATTATAGTTAAATACATTCATCATTTCTTGTTAAAGTGCATAAATTTCAAACAAAAATTTATTTTTTTGAAAAAAGGCATTGACTTTGGAATAGAAATATGATAAGATGAAGGAGTTAGAAGAAGTATAAGTTGAGAGTGTCTAAGTTGTTTAGATGCTCTTTTTTTGTGTCAAAAAATAGAGAGCTCACATTCGTATAAAAAGAATGTGGGCTCTCTTTTTGCTTTTTTGTCGTTTTTCGAAACATGACAAAAAAATCACCTCAGCAATCCCAACAGGAAACATTTGTTGAAGTAGCTTAAACCAATAAAAACTGAACATGCCTATGACCTATAGGGTGGTATGTCAGCTCAACAAAAGTATTTTACATTTGAAAAAACAATATCTTTAATTTGAAATAATTCAGACTATGAAATTATATAAGTATCGCCAAGTACAACGATACTATCAAAGAAATACTTGTTTCCAAAGTCCAACATTGCGTTCCTGATTTTCAAGAAGGCAACAATCAGTTTTGTAAAAACAATATATGCAACTAAATAAACAGTTAAGACGAATAACGTCTTGTATAGTGTTCAAAATATTGGCCGATGAGACCTACTTCCTTCAAAAATTAATAAAAGATCTATTCCGTAGATCTTTTATAACAAAATGCATCTGACCCATTTTGTTTTTTTGCATACATTATATATCGTACAATTGGTATGATATAGTGTGAGTTTGTAGAAGCTTATCATTTTTACAAAATTATTGATTAAAAAATCAATAATTAAATACTCCAAAACCGGTGTCACTAATTGATTCTTAAATCAGTTAGTCTGCTTGACCAGCAGCGCTTGGGTTGGCGATATAAACCCTGCTGACACTATAAAGGTGTCCACTGAGTATGTCTTTTTTAAAACATACGTCTTCATTTGGTGGTCGGATTATTATCCGATTCACTGGCCTTAGCGTGCTGCTAAATAACACCTTTATACTGTTAGTATCAACCGCACTTGTCCCCACCCACACACAAAGCAAGAACCATAAAGAGGAGTATTTCGATGAGTAAATTCAAAAGAATAAAGAGAATAATTGATGGTAAAATTATTGAGATAGAAATTGGTCACAATACGTTGCAGTACGTCCTAACAAAAAGATTAACAGGAATGCGTTTCTTTGGTACAAAGAAACATAAACTAAAAATCAAAAATAGTATCAAGAGAGCAAGAATTAAGAATTTAAAAGACAAAGGTTTCTCAGATGAAGAAATTGAAAAGTTTTTAGATGAAATAAACACTTTTAAATGGAAGATATTCTCTGAAGGCACTTTCAAAAGATATCTTGGAGTAATAAAACGATTTTGTAAATATCTTGCTGCAAAATTTCAGTCAAGTCACCTAACAATGTTCGAGGCTGAAAAATATATACAGGAGTACATTGATGTACGAGAAGCTAGGGGGTTGACCGCTGATACTCTCAACACTGATCTTTCTGCACTTTGTAAAGTTTTCGGCAGAAGGACAATTGAATTTAGACACCCTCCACGCCACGGAGCTCATTTAAAGAATGATCCGACAAAATACAATACTGAAACGGGTGAAACAACTCGTGATGTTGGATTGACCACAGGACTAAGGCGCCGTGAGCTTGCTCACTTAAAAGTCGATGACATTAAATTCATTGACAGCGAAACTGTTCACATTTTCAGTTACGGAAAAGGCGGCAAGCATAATCGCACAGTGTTGAAAGGAATTGTCGCTGTGGCAAAGCTAAAAGAATACATTAGAGAAGCAGAAGAAAGAGAAAGTGATTTCTTGTTGACAAAAGCCGAAGCTCACGTCCCAGATGCGCTCCACTACTGTAGAGCTATGTGCGCTCAGAATACATACTATGCCGTTTTGCAGGATATGGAAAATGGTCCTGCAAAACGTGCAGAATATATTCAAAAGATCAAAGACGAGTTTAAACGCTGCGAGAGAAAGCTCAAAGAGGATCTTAACAAACCTTATCGCCTCAGGGGATATAACAAAAAGGCGGCTGAATCTATAAACAAGCCAGTTGTCTACGATCGTGTTGCAGCGATGTATGTTAGCCTGTTCATTCTACACCACTTCCGAACGAATACCACCATTTTACATTATTTAGTAAAATAGTAAGTCCAGCCAAGCTTGTCAACATAGAATGGGTGTGTCGGCGTTGCAGAAATAGTTTCGCCGTTTACACCAATATGAACAAGCTCGTCAGTCTCATTGACATAGGTACTGTTTTAATAATTAATCATTGTTTGTTATCCTGCTATGCAACTTAAAAATACGCAGTTACAAGTTTACATGACTTTCCTGTTTTCGCAAACACGCCTAATGCATCGCCTGCCCCTGGCAATGCTGACACAAGGCTGCAAACTGCGTTGTAATAATCTCCCTCTTGGGCATACCAAGCAGCGTTGATTCCGTCAAATACAAATCCAATACCCGGAAGCATTCCAAGCAGATCAAGAATATCATGCCCTGTAATATTCCCAATCCAATTTAAGAACGGACTTAGTCCGAACGGGTCGTTTAGGCTTATCGGATTGCCGTTGACATATGCATACCTGTTCAAAGTCGGGGTATTGACGATTGAACCCGTCATAACGTCCTGATTGATAAAACGCTTGATCTCGGGGTTGTAATACCTCGCCCTCATATAGTACAGATCGTTATCGTCTGTGGATACTCCTATTCGCCGGTTAAATACGGATTTATTCTGGATGTATTTCTGTACGATTAATTTTTGAATTAAAACTCGTACAGAAATATCCGAAAAAACAAATTAATGATCTATTAGACATTATACAAATATATAATTGTTATTAGTTCGTGAATTTTTGTATCACCTCAACTTTTATGTTATCAAAGCAATAAACACTATTCTCACAAAATTGCTTATAAACTCTTAACCAATAATTATACTTAGGATAGCTCCCGTCTTGCTTTGGCAACAGTTCTTGAATAACTTCTATATTTTCTGCTCTATAAAGCAGATCTATAAATTTGCAAAACATAGTTAATAATTGCTCGTGAGATAAATTATTTAATTTACCCTCATAAACAATATTTCCATATACATCGCTGATTGTGTAATTATTCTTTTCGTTGTCATCAATAAACATTATTTCACTATTTCGAAAAAATATAGATGTTTGACATTTAAGAAAACTAATATAAAACTCCTGCTTTTCACCATCGAAAGTAATATATTCAAAGTCTTTCTTACAGTTTTCAGTTACATAATTATCATCAACAATATATTTGCAGTCAACGTTATAATCCAATTTATCTATTGTGAATTTTTGGATTTCACTATTAGAAAAATCCATACACCATTTTTTGTCTTTCATTATTGAAAATCCACCCCATTCATAAATTGATTTTTACTATAAACACTTTGACAATTTACACACACAGGCACTGTATTACCTGTTCTGGGACGTATAGCACTTGTCATAACAATACTGGATTTATTACCGCCTAACTGTTGAACAGCTAAATCCTCTGCACATATAGGTTTTCCATTTACAGTTTGTCCTCCATATCTCTTAGAACTTTTTACTCCAACCGCCACATTACCAGTATCCAGATCCACAGCTCCAACAACTGTAGTTATGTCATTTCTTTTGGTATTACTCCATGTATCTATTTCTTTTAATTTAGCATCCCTTGCCTCGATTGCTTTTGAGGTTCCTACATTATACCAGTAATCGTCATATCTTGCAGCATCCTCAGGAGACATCATATCCCTGAAGCCAACTTCATCTCCACACCCATTATGAACAAAAATCCCATTTTCGCCCACAAAGTAAGTATGAAAATCTTCAACCTCAAAGTTATAAACCTTGATAGGTGATTCGAGAATTTCGTGCTGAACCCATTCAACTGTTACAAGTTCACCATTGCTGAGAACAAGCACATCGCCTGCACGAAGTGAACGTGCTAAAGTCCAACCAAGTTATTGATAGCAATTATTTTTACAATCCTAATTATACTATAAAATCTGTAAAAAATCAATAACCGAATACAGCGCCTTCATTCATTTGGAGCAAGCAACGGGAATCGAACCCGCATCCCAAGCTTGGGAAGCTTGTATACTGACCATTGTACTATGCTTGCAAAAAGGCAATACCAATGTGATATCGCCTTAATAAGCAAAGTGCGTTACCACGGACTTTGCTCATTCTTGTATTTTTCATTGTATCTCATCTTTAACCGCCACGCCGTATATCCCACGCAAGCCCCAAGGGTGTTGTTGAAAACATCGTCAAATTCACAAAGACCTCTGCCTGTGATATATTGTGTTATCTCAATGCCTGCCGAAAAAACAAGCGCCATAAGGAAAACTCGTCTGAACTTTGTGATACCGCAAAGATACGGAAGCAGAACGCCAAAGGGTATAAACATTGCAATGTTGCCAAAAATCTGTCCCAGCCAAAATTTTCGCAGATACTCATCGCCTATGTTCTCAAAGAGGTTTTGCACCTCCCAGAATGGCATAAGCTCCGCCTGCCGCTCACCCCACTGTCTGTCTAAAAGTGTGAGCCACAAAACGGCAAAAATGTACACTGCAAACAGCGCCGTAAGTATTTTTCTCTTTTTACTCCACTGTAACGCTCTTTGCAAGATTTCTCGGCTTATCAACGTCATAGCCCTTTCCTACTGATACATAATATGCCAAAAGCTGAAGCGGTACAACTGAAAGGCTTGCCGCAAAAAGGTGGTCTATTCTTGGAATATATACTGTGAAATCCGCAACGTCCTCCATAGCATAATTTCCATAGGTCGTAAGTCCGAAAAGCTTTGCTCCACGACTCTTTACCTCAACCATATTGCTTATCTTTTCATAAAGAGCAGACTGCGTAACTACACTGAACACAACAGTTCCGTCCTCGATAAGGCTGATAGGACCATGCTTAAGTTCACCTGCCGCATATGCTTCGGAATGAATGTAGCTTATCTCCTTGAGCTTAAGACTTCCCTCCATGCCTACTGCATAGTCGATACCTCTGCCAATAAAGAATGCGTCCTTTATGTTCACTACCTTTGAAGCAAACCACTGCAAACGCTCCTTATCCTCGAGAATTTTCTCTATCTTCTCAGGGATAGTGTTTATTTCCTCAACGAGCTGTGCAAATCTTTCGTCAGATATCTCCCCTCTTGCCTTTGCAAACTGCATAGCAAGAAGATATGCGGCAACGAGCTGACAGCTATATGCCTTTGTTGTTGCAACGGATATTTCAGGGCCTGCAAGAGTATAGAAAACATTGTCGGCTTCTCTTGCGATAGATGAGCCTACAACATTTACGATACCGAGAGTTTTTACGCCTTTTTCCTTGCAAAGGCGGAGAGCCGCAAGGCTGTCGGCAGTTTCGCCTGACTGGCTTATGATGATAGCAAGGCTGTTCTTTGCAAGCTTCATCTGTCTGTATCTGAACTCAGAAGCAAGTTCAACACGAACAGAAAGCGAGGTCAGCTCCTCGATAACATACTGAGCCACCATACCCACATGGTAAGCAGAGCCGCAGGCAACTATATACACCTGCTTGATATTTTTCATATCTTCGTCAGAAAGTCCAACGCTTTCAAAGCTTATATTCCCGTCGGTAAGTACCGAATTGATAGTATCCTTTATTACCTTTGGCTGCTCGTGTATCTCTTTGAGCATGAAATGCTCATAACCGCTTTTTTCGGCGGCTTCGGCGTCCCACTCGATAGTTTTCATTTCTTTCTGTATTTCTTCGCCGTCCAGGTTATAGAAAGTAACAGCACCTTTTGTAAGTCTTGCAAGCTCCATATTGCCTATATAGTAGACATTTCTTGTATACTTGAGTATTGCAGGAACGTCAGAAGCGAGGTAGCTTTCACCGCCTGTTACTCCTATTATCATAGGGCTGTCTTTTCTTGCGGCATATATTTCACCCGGATAGTCCTTGAACATAACAGCGAGGGCATAAGAGCCACGGATACGGACGAGTGCATGATTAAGAGCGTCAACAGGAGTACCGAGGTACTTTTTGTAATAATAGTCGATAAGTTTTACAGCCACCTCGGTATCTGTTTCAGACTTAAAAGTGTATCCCTTTTTAGTGAGCTTTTCACGAAGCTCCTGATAGTTTTCGATAATACCGTTATGTACGGCGATAACATTTTCATCATCGCTGCAATGAGGGTGAGCGTTCACAC
>CALEJX010000410.1 GCA_937898375.1 uncultured Ruminococcus sp. | reverse complement strand
AATTCGCTCCAGCAGTTTGTCACTGATCGTATATAGCGGTAGTGTGGACAAAATGCTGCGACGTCTTCCCTGCTTGCTTACATCGGAAAGCAGAAATGCACTCAGCTCTGCTTCCCGTTCGCTACGGTAAATGTCCATCAGCGGGTAAGCATTTTTCAGCATCTCATCTGCTCGCTTCTGATAGTATTCCACTTCGCGTTTCGACTTGGTCAAATAGTACTTTCCGTCTGCGTGATAGCCGGCAATGGCTTCGCCTGAAAGAGCAGCGGCACCGGAGACCTTGAGAAAATGCAGAAAGATATTGTTCTGTGCGTTTTTGAAATAGTAGGGTGAGATCTGTCCGGTCATATACATCGGAATCCAGCTTTCAAGTCCCAACATCATCTCATCAAATGAGCGGTCAAGGTCATGTATCTGACAAAGATGCAGACCTTTTTTCAGCATCAAAGCCATTCCGAACATCCACTTTTTCGGGAACTCAGGATCGTCTGCCATTTCTTTTATAGGCATATCGCTGTACATTATCACAGGCTCGTTGGAACGTGACAAAACAGTAGCTTTCAGAAAATCAAGCTCGCTTTCCTTCATTTCCTCGATACCGAAATAGGTCTTTGACACAGGAAGCTGAAAAGGCAATGCAGGAACTTTCATTTCATCAAAATGTATTGCCTTTATGTATTCGTTCAGGTCAAACTCATCAAGTTTATCAAGAAACTTTTCAATACCGCCGCTTCTTATCTCTCTGACCTGCCTGTTGTGCCTGCTGTGTCTGCTGAACAGCCATTCGTACACGGCTTTATATCGCTGTGATACATCCTCTATGCCCCTTTCATTATGGCCAACAAGCTGTGCAACTGCCGATATCTCTTTAGGCGTTCTAAGCTCTCTTGCTGTAAAGCCTGCTATTGCGGAGGCAAAGCGTTCAGGGTCGGCAGGCTTTCTTGTGCCGTTTCGTATGCGAAAAACGGTGGAAACATCATAATTTATCTCCTTGCACATACGCTTGATGTTTATATCAAGGGCAGAGATAAGCGTATTGAAATTCTGACGCAGTGACTCTCTGTCGGCAGATATGAAATCTTCACAATCAAGAAAGGCTCGTCTTATAGCCTGCCTTGTCATATCATCACAGCCCTTTTCCTCTGCCACAGCCGCAAGAGCGTCACAAAGCCCGTCAAAAGCCTCAGTGTCTATCTCAGGTATACGCTCGCCGCTTCTGTATCTGCTGAACGTTGACGGAGATATACCCGACAACTCGCAAAGTTCCTTTGCCGTGCAGGAAAGCTGTTCTATATACTCACCAAGCTGTTCACAAAACTTCATTTTTCTGCCTCCTCACCATTACCATGTGGTATTATGTTAATTATATATCATATTTATCAAAAAAGAAAGCCCCCTGTAATGTAAAATTTCAGAATTGGCATATGACTATTATGAAATAAATCACAAATCTATTCATAGATTTGTTATAATGTGATAAAGGATATCCCATTAGTGAAAATACAAAGTAATGGAGGTGTGCTTAAAGTAATGGAGGTGTGCTTATAGGATAATAGCAAACATGAAAAAATTATAATATCAAAAGGAGATGTATATTATGAAAAAAACGACCACAAAACTGCTGACAGCCTTGCTCACGCTGTGCATGGTGCTGACACTGATGCCAATGACAGCGTTTGCGGAATCTGGATCGTATAGTGCTAAATTTTACCCCGGAGATTATGGAACCCTGACCAAAAACGACCAGATTCCGTTTGTGTATTATGGCATTGACGATGATGTTAACAAACCCTACTACTACAAGCTGGATATATCCGAGACAGAGACTCTCAGCTTTGCCAGCAGCATCATCGATGTTTTGCTTCCAAATTCAGGCTATGAGTTCGCCTACTGGACAGCCAATGCTACCGTCTACCAGGTCGGTAGTGGTACTGCCATTCCTGCTGGCACCGCTCTTTCTTCTGATCAACTACAGAACAAAGTTACCATAAAAAGTGACGTGACGTTCACAGCTCACTTTAAGCAGATCTCTGAATATCCTGACGATTCAGTAATCACCTCTGCCGCTGTCCAGAATGTGAACTTCAACATACAGCCGGGCGATGCCCCGCAGGCAACCGCCGAGGTGTATAATGCCGATGCAGATAAATATGAAATCGCTTATGAATGCTGGCAGGAATTTGAAAACAACGAACCCGTTGCTGCTTGGTATTCCGATAACGGTTCACACGGTTCTCTGCCGACCATCACGAAATTTGAAAGCGGAAAAGAATATGTGTATTTTGTTATGC
>CALEJX010000409.1 GCA_937898375.1 uncultured Ruminococcus sp. | reverse complement strand
ACCCTGACCAGGGGCGTGCCCCTGGACCTTTTGCTCGCTTCGCTCGGTGTTTCCTTTTACTTTGTATGGGTGATTTGCTCGGTATGGTGTTGCCATTCCTCACTCCTCACTAAAAAGTGCCCTATGCTCTCTCGACCTTCAACAAATTAGTCGTTCCGCTCATTCCAAGCGGTACTCCGGCAGTGATAACGACCAGGTCGCCCTTTTTAAGGTAGCCAAGCTCCACAGAACGCTCCAGAGCGTGTCTGATAAGTTCGTCAGTGCTTGTCTTTTCTTCGATAACGCCTGCTCTGATACCCCATGAAAGGCTGAGCTGATGATATGTTGTATCGTCAGTTGTAAGTGCGATTATAGGGCAATTCGGACGGAATTTTGAAAGTGTTCTCGCTGTTGTTCCGCCCTTTGTTACTGTCAATATCGCTGCAGCGTTAAGGTCATGTGCCGTTGTAACAGTAGCGTGTGAGATAGCGTCAGTGATAGTTGAATTTCTCTCGTCTGCTCTCTTCTTGAAACGTGAGATATAGTCTATATCCTTTTCAGTAGTCTCCGCAATAAGGCTCATGGTCTTGACAGCCTCAACAGGATATTTGCCTGCGGCAGTTTCGCCTGAAAGCATTATAGCAGACGAGCCGTCATAAATAGCGTTTGCAACGTCGGTTATCTCGGCTCTTGTAGGACGAGCGTTAGTTATCATAGACTCCAACATCTGAGTAGCAGTGATAACGTTCTTGCCTGCATTGTAAGCTTTTCTGATAAGCTCTTTCTGAATAGCAGGTATCTGCTCGAAAGGTATCTCAACGCCCATATCTCCTCTTGCTACCATTATTCCATCAGCGGCGTCAAGGATCTCGTCGATATTAGCAACGCCCTGAGCGTTTTCTATCTTAGCGATGATTCTAGGATTGAACCAGCCAAGACTCTGAGTAAATTTTCTCAGATAAATAACATCAGCGCCTGTTCTTACGAATGAAGCTGCGATGTAGTCAAATCCCATTTTTGCCCCAAATTCAAGGTCAGCCATATCTGCGTCAGAGATATAAGGCATAGAAAGGTTTACGTCAGGTACGTTGATACCCTTGTGGTCGGAAACAACGCCGCCGTGAATGACTTCGCAAACGATATCTGTGCTGTCAACTCTGGTAGCTTTCAGCTCGATATTGCCGTCATTGATGAGTATTCTAGTGCCTACAGAAACGTCCTTAGGAAGCTGTGGGAATGTGATAGAACAGATAGTTTCGTCGCCCTCCACCTCTCTTGTAGTGAGTGTGAAAGAATCGCCGTCATTGATAGTAACAGGCTTGTGATCCTTGAAGTTTTTAAGTCTTACCTCAGGTCCTTTTGTATCAAGAAGAGTTGCAACATTAACGCCCAGTTCTTCTCTTAGTCTGCTTACAGTTTCAAACCGAGCCTTGTGAACGCTGTGGTCAGAGTGCGAGAAGTTGAATCTCGCAACGTCCATGCCGTTTTTCATAAGTTCACGCATAATGTTTTCGTCATCTGTGGAAGGTCCGATAGTGCATACGATCTTAGTTTTTTTCATTTTTACTCTCCTAACATACATTACTATTTCAACGCATTAGCGTTTTAATTCAAAAAATAAACCTTTTTCATCTATTATAACCGATTTTAGCTAAATCGTCAATAGCCTAATGTATAATTTGTGTAAAATTGAAAAACAAAATCAGACATTTTGTGCAGTACAAAAAAACGGACGATTTTCCAACCGTCCGTTCATCATCTTATCTTCCGAAGCAATCCTCGCAAAGCCCACGAAGATCTTTAGCCGCCTTTTCGATATCAGGCTGAGATACCACCGCAGAAACTACCGCAGCGCCGTCAATACCCATACCCTTAAAGTTCGGCACAGTTTTCATGTTCACGCCGCCGATTATCACGATAGGGATATCCACAGCCGCTCTTATTTCTGCAAGCTGTTCCTTTGTGACAGCCCTTGCGTCTGTCTTTGTGTTGGTGGCATACATTGCGCCGACGCCAAGATAATCTGCGCCGTCTGCCTGCGCTTTTTTGGCTTCTTCAAGGGTTGCCGCAGAAATGCCTATTATCTTGTCCTTGCCAAGAATTTTTCTTGCAACGTCGCAAGGCATATCGCTCTGTCCCAGATGAACGCCTGCGCAGTCAACAGCCTGTGCGATATCAAGTCTATCATTTATTATAAGCGGCACATTGTATTTGTCAGTTATCTTTTTTACTCTAACTGCAAGCTCATAGAACTCTCTTGAAGTGCAGTCCTTTTCTCTCAGCTGGATAACTGTACAGCCGCCTTTTACGCCCTCCTCTACCGACTGCTCGATAGTTTCGCAGGACATAAGTCCACGGTCAGTGCAGAGATAAAGCGTATAGTCAATTTTTGATTTGTCCATTTTTTTACCCTCTTATTTCTTGTTAGAGAATGACTTCCATACCTGTTTTATATGGCTTCAGACCTGCTTTTTCGTAAAATTTTCTTGCTGACGGATTGCACTCCCACACGTTGAGAGTAACATTATAACAACCCTGCTCTTTAGCGAATTTTTTCACTGCCTCGTAAAGCACCGAGCCAATATGCTGACCCCTGCAATTTTCATCAACGCACAGGTCGTCGATATACAAAGTCTTTATATCTGTGAGAACGTTGTCGCCCTTATGCTCCTGAAAAATGCAGAAAGCGTAGCCTTTCATCACATCATTTTCATCAACTGCGGCAAAGATAGGCTTTGTCTTATCCTTGAGCATAACTTTAAGCTCGTCATCGGTATACTTTTTCGCACCCTCTTTAAAAAGGTCAGGTCTGCCCTGCTGATGAACTCTTTCTACCTGATAAAGCAGTTCGTTCATCTGCGGTATGTCTTTTTCACAAGCAAATCTTACGGTCATTTTTCAT
>CALEJX010000408.1 GCA_937898375.1 uncultured Ruminococcus sp. | reverse complement strand
TTGAGGACTTTGGACGTGGCTGTCCTGTTGACTATAACCAGCGTGAGAAGAAATATAACTGGGAGCTTGTTTACTGCGAGCTTTATGCAGGCGGTAAGTACAATAATAACGGTGGAGACAACTATGAGTATTCGCTGGGTCTGAATGGTCTGGGTGCTTGTGCGACGCAGTATGCATCTGAGTTTATGGACGTCGAGGTTTTCCGTGACGGATATAAGTATGACCTGCACTTTGAAAAGGGCAGAAACGTTGGCGGTCTTAAAAAGGAAGAGACTAAGCTGAAAAAGACCGGTACAAAGACGCATTGGCGACCTGACCTTGAAGTTTTCACTGACATAAAAATAGAGGACGAATATTTTGAAGACGTTCTGAAAAAGCAGGCTGTAGTAAACCCTAATATCACATTTATCCTGCGAATACAGCGTGAAAACAATTCTTTTGAAGAAAAGACATTCTACTATGAGAATGGTATAGCCGATTATGTTGCAGAGATAGCAGGAGATAAGCCGCTTACTTCTGTGCAGTATTTCACAGGTGACCGCAAGGGTCGTGACCGTGAGGATAAGGAAGACTACAAGGTAAAGCTTTCTGTGGCGTTCACTTTTTCAAATCAGGTGAAATGCCTTGAATATTATCACAACTCAAGCTTTCTTGAACACGGCGGCTCACCAGAGGACGCCGTAAAGAGTGCGTTCACTTCTCAGATAAACGCTTATCTTAAGAGCAACAATAAGTATCTGAAAAACGAAAAGCCTATCACTTTTCAGGATATCGAGGACTGCTTGGTGCTTGTTTCAAGTTCATTTTCTACACAGACTTCATATGCCAATCAGACAAAGAAGGCTATCACAAACAAGTTTATCAAAGAGTGTATGACAGAGTTCTTGAAGCACAATCTTGAGATTTACTTTATTGAAAACCCTGACGAAGCGGTGAAAATTGCAGAACAGGTGCTTGTAAACAAGAGAAGCCGTGAAAAGGCTGAGAAGTCAAGGATAGACCTGAAGAAAAAGCTTGCAGGCTCTATCGACCTTTCCAATCAGGTACAGAAATTCGTTGACTGCCGTTCCAAAGACCTCTCTCAGCGTGAACTTTATATCGTGGAGGGCGACTCGGCACTTGGTTCTGTTAAAATGGCAAGAAACGCAGAGTTTCAGGCTGTTATCCCTGTAAGAGGAAAGATACTCAACTGCCTTAAGGCTGACTATGATAAGATTTTCAAGAATGAGATAATCACAGACCTTATAAAGGTTATCGGCTGCGGCGTTGAAGTCAAGACGGGCAAGAACAAGGAGATATCCATGTTCAATCTCGATAATCTTCGCTGGAACAAGATAGTTATCTGTACCGATGCCGATGTTGACGGCTTCCATATCAGAACGCTTATACTCACAATGCTTTACAGACTTGTGCCGACCCTTATTGAAAAGGGCTATGTTTATATTGCGGAATCACCGCTTTTTGAGATAACAACTTCCGATAAGACCTATTTTGCATATGATGAGAACGAAAAGACAAAGATACTCAAAATGATAGGCAACAAGAAGTTTGATATCCAGCGTTCAAAAGGTCTTGGCGAGAACGAAGCCGAGATGATGAGCCTTACAACAATGGACCCTGCCACAAGACGTCTTATAAAGATAGAGCCTGACGATATCGAGCAGACCCAATGGATGTTCGATATGCTTCTTGGCGACGATTTACAGGGCAGAAAAGATTTCATCACCAACAATGGTGTTGATTATCTTGATATGGCGGATATTTCATAATTTGCAGCTGAAAAGATATTCGGCGCAGAAAGGATAGATTTTATGGCAAGAAAAAAGGCAGAGCCTAAAAAGACTGCTAAACCAAATAATAACGCATATATCGAGGGTGCAGGACTTGTTGCAGACGAAAAGATAACAATGTCCCTTGAAAAGAACTATATGCCATATGCCATGAGCGTTCTTGTTTCAAGAGCGTTCCCTGAGATAGACGGCTTTAAGCCTTCACACAGAAAACTGCTTTATACCATGTATAAAATGGGACTTTTAAACGGCAAGCTCACAAAGTCTGCCAATATAGTTGGTGCGACCATGAGGCTCAACCCTCACGGCGACGGCGCTATATATGAAACCATGGTAAGACTTTCACAGGGCAATGAAGCGCTTTTGCACCCATATGTAATGAGTAAGGGTAACTTTGGTAAGGCTTATTCAAGAGATATGGCATATGCTGCTTCACGATATACAGAAGCAAAGCTCATGCCTATCTGTCAGGAGCTTTTCGGAGATATAGATAAGGACACTGTGGACTTTGTTCCTAACTATGATAACACCACCACAGAGCCAACCTTGCTTCCTGCTACTTACCCATCCATACTTGTTAATGCCAACGTTGGTATCGGCGTTTCTATGGCTTCATCAGTTTGTCCGTTCAATCTTAGCGAAGTCTGCGAGACAACTATAGGTCTTATGAAAAATCCTGATTTCAACGCTCTTGAAACACTTAAAGGCCCTGACTTCCCGGGCGGTGCGTCACTGCTTTATGATGAGGAAGAGCTTGATAAGATATACCGCACAGGAAAAGGCTCCGTAAAGCTTAGAGCAAAGTATCAGTATGACAAGGAGTCAAGGTGTCTTGAGATAGTTGAAATACCTGCTACCACCACTGTTGAAGCGATAATCGAGAAGATAATCGCTCTCGTTAAGGCAGGCAAGATAAGAGAGATATCATATATCCGTGATGAAACGGATATCAATGGTCTGAAAATCGGTATAGATATCAAAAAGGGTGTTGATCCTGACAAGCTTATGCAAAAGCTTTATAAGCTGACGCCGCTTCAAGACTCCTATTCATGCAATTTCTATATACTTGTTCACGGCTATCCAAGAATAATGGGCGTTTATGACATTCTCAAAGAGTGGGTAGCGTTCAGAATGGATTGCGTTCGCCGCAGGACAAGCTTTGACCTTGCTAAGAAGAAGGACAAGCTTCATCTGCTGAAAGGCCTTGGAAAAATACTTCTCGATATTGACAAGGCTATAAAGATAATCAGAGAAACCGAGGAAGAAACGGAGGTCGTTCCTAACTTGATGATAGGCTTCGGCATTGACGAGATACAGGCTGATTATGTGGCTGAAATAAAGCTGAGACACCTTAACCGTGAGTATATCCTCAAAAGAACTGCCGAAACCGAGGATCTTGAAAAGGCTATCGCAGAGCTTGAAGATATCCTTGGCAGCGACAGAAAGATAAAGAACATTATCATTTCTGAGCTTAAGGAAGTTTCAAAGAAATATGGTCAGCCAAGAAAAACTCAGTTCTATTATAAGACTGATATCGAGGAGATAGACATAGAGGATGATATCCCTGACTACGCCTGCAAGCTGTTCTTGTCTCAGAGCGGTTACTTCAAGAAGTGTACTCCGCAGTCATTGAGAATGGCAAGCGAGCAGAAGTATAAAGAGGGAGACGGTCCGCTTCAGGAAATGGAGAGCACCAACAAGACGGAGCTTCTGTTCTTCTCTGACAAGGCGGCTGTATATAAGACAAAGGTATCGCAGTTTGCTGACACAAAGGCAAGCGCTCTTGGCGACTATATCCCTGCGAAGCTTGGTTTTGACGACGGCGAGAGCGTGGTATCAATGGTAAATACTGTGGATTATTCGGGATATATGATATTCTGTTTTGAAAACGGCAAGGTAGCGAAAGTGCCTCTCAACGCCTATGAAACAAAGACTAACAGAAAGAAGCTTGCCAACGCATATTCTGCAAAGGCAAAGCTTGTGGGAATGTTCTTTGTGCAGGATAACGCTGAGATAATGCTCCGCACAACGAATGGCAGAGCGATGATATTCGATACGGCACTTCTTATGCCTAAGTCTACAAGAGATACTATAGGCGTTCAGGTCATGACCCTTAAAGCAAAGAATGCGGTCGTTGACAAGGCGTTTATCGTTGACGAGGAGACCGCAGCAGGCCTTTCAAAATACCGCAGCAAAACGATACCTGTTGCAGGCTGTTTTGCAAAGGATATAGAAGACCCTGACCAAATGCACTTCTGATATATGTTATTTACAGCGGATAGGTTTCTGTCCGCTGTTTTTGCGTTTGTTGACTTTTTACAGAGATTATGGTATACTTATCTTGAAAAAGTGTGCAAATGCACAGATATTGCAAAAAGGGAGTTGTTTTTATGGAGTGTCCTAAATGCCATAAACCCGTTGACGATGATGATATTTTCTGTCCTAACTGTGACACAAGATTAAGACCTGACAAAAATACGTCTATTATGAAGCGTTTCAGAAAGCAGGATAAACCGCTGAGCGGAGAGATAATAAATGAGAAAAAGCCAAAGCTTTCTGAGGGCAAGCTGAAATTTATCCTTATAACTGTGGCAGTGGTGCTTCTTATTGTGCTTATAATTCTTATTGTTGTGAATGTTATGAGCGGCAAGGGCGAGAACACGGCCGAGAGCATTTCTGAATATATTGGCGTTGATGTTGCAAAGGCACAGAAAAAGCTTGATATGCACTTTAAGGACGAGTCGGCTTTTCAGGGCGTGAACAATGCTCTGAATTTCGATTATATCATGGAGTCTGACGACAGCGTTACTGTTGACGGCATAAATTATCCTGAGTGGGCGGCGCTCGTTACTGTTGATGATAAAGAACGCATACAGACGGTCAAATATTCCAACTTCAAGGTGCTGAAAAACAATGCAAACGGCGAGAAAAAGAGTAAAGCTATCAACCTTGACAAGTACGAACAAGGCGCAAAGTGGAATAGCTTGTCGGATGCCGTAGACCTTGAATATTACGGCATTGTTTGGTCAAAAGACACTAAAAATTATATATACCGCTATTGGTATGAAAATGACGCAGGCGATAATCAGCCTGTTGTGCTTAATGTGACGTTCGATACGGATAATAAGTATCTCTATTATACTTCTACGCTTATTTATCCCGAATATCTGTAAAATATGTTTTCAAAAGAAACATAATGTTACAAAAAGAATACAAATTGTTGCGTAAATTCTACAATTACGCAAAAAAACTTGACTTATGTGCTGTTTGTTGCTAATATAAAGTGATGAATAACGCAAAAAGGAGGTTCGGTATGGATCCTAGTACCAAATTATGTATGGGCTGTATGAACGAGCTTGGTTCTGACGGCCGCTGTCATTATTGCAGCTATACCGACGATATCCCGCATTTACAGGCTTATCTTGCACCGAGAACGGTGCTTGACAACAGATATATAATAGGAAAAATGCTCTCGTACAACGGCGAGGGTGCGTCTTACATTTGCTACGACATGGTGGGCAAGTGCAAGTGTGTGGCAAGAGAATATATGCCTGACACCCTTTGTGAAAGGGACAGCGAGAGCCAGAAGCTTGTGGTAAACCCTGATTGTTTGGCTAAGTATAAGACTTTCATGTCTGAGTTTGCAGATATGAACAAGGTTCTTTCACGCATGAGAAATCTTCAGCATATTGCCACGGCAAAGGATATGTTCTGTGAAAACAACACAACCTATGTCATACTGGAGTATGTGGAGGGTGTGTCACTGAAAAAGTTTTTGCAGGCAAACACAGGCTTTCTCACATGGGAACAGGTCAAAAAGCTGTTCGTGCCGCTGTTTACAACGCTGAGCATTGTACATAATGCAGGTATCATACACAGGGGAATCTCTCCTGAAAATATCATAGTTACAACTGATTGTGAGCTTAAGCTCACAGGTTTCTGCATAAGCTCTATCAGAACGTCCAACACAGGGCTTTCACCTGAGTTTTATTCAGGCTACACTGCACCTGAGCAGTATTCTTCACTTGAATGGCAGGGCACATGGACGGACGTTTATGCCCTTGCCGCAGTGCTTTATAGGATACTCACAGGTTGTATGCCGCTGGACGCTTATACCCGTACCAAGAATGACACAATGGTTGAAGCTTGCAGGGTAAATCCTAGAATACCACAGCATATCTCACGAGTGCTTTCAAGGGCAATGAGAGTTCGTGGGGAGGAAAGGATACAGACAGTTTCAGAGCTTGTCACTGCTCTCTTTGAGCAGCACACAACGCATATGGAACACCCTAAGGGCTCAACTCAGACTATACCTATACAGCATGTTCCAAGACAGAGAACGCAGTCAAGACAAACGCCACAGCAGGCTAGTGAAGAAGAAAAGCCTAAGAACAAAACGGCTACTATCATAGGCTGGACAGTGCTTGTGATAGTGCTTCTGCTTTCAGTTTTTCTGCTGTATGAGCTGTTCTCCGGTCCGTCGGACAGTGACAATAACTCTTCTGTGAATAAGGTCATCTCTGCTGATGACGCTGATACAGTGGACAGCGAGGTGTTCGTTTACAGTACCACAGTTGCTACACCAAAGGTGACGGACGTTGAGAGCCAATCTGAATACGGCTACGGCGCTATAATGCCTAACGTTGTGGGACTTGAATACAACACAGTTGTAAAACAGCTTGGCGAGGATTTCACGATAAAGGCTG
>CALEJX010000407.1 GCA_937898375.1 uncultured Ruminococcus sp. | reverse complement strand
GAAAGCTACAGCAAGGGCAGGAGCTTTTATCTTGATTATAAAACCGATATGCCTGCGCCTTTGGTAACAGAGGGAGAGAAGCTTGCACAGGCTGTGCTTGACAGTGAAAAGAGCTTTGACCGTGAGGGCGTGGAGCGTTTCACACAAAAATATATGTCCGCCTGCGACGGCAGGTCAACGGAAAGAATAATCGACAGCGCTTTGGGAAAAGAGCGTTTTTGACGGAGATGATAAAAATAGAAGGAAAAAAGTTTGATTGGTTCGGGCTTACCGATATTTTTAAGGAACATAAAGGAAAGCTCAGACAGATAAGAATGTTGTCGGTGAACGAGCTGAAAAAGAAGTATAAGGGTGCGGCGCTTGGTCCATTGTGGGCGCTTATAAAGCCGACCTTTACGCTTTTTATTCTGTGGTTCGCCTTTGAGATAGGTCTAAAAAGAAACGGCGGAGTGCATTTCATAAACGGAAAGTATACTCAGTTCGTTTTCATGCTCACAGGCTATGTGCCGTGGTTTTATATTTCAGAATGTATCGTTGGCGGATCAAGGTCAATAAGAAGCAACAAGCAGTTTGTAACAAAGCTGTCTTTCCCTGTTTCAAATATCATGACCTTTACCTCCCTTTCGGGACTTTATATCCATGTTCTGCTGTGCGCTATAATGTATGTGGTGCTGCTGTGTTTGGGCTTTGGACCGAGCATTTACAATCTTCAGTTTATCTACTATGCGCTGATGATGTATCTGTTCTTCCTTGTGCTTTCGTGGATGACAGCCCCTCTTAGTGCGTTCAGCAAGGATTTTGAAAATCTTATAAACTCTATCATCACAGGACTTTTCTGGCTTTCGGGTATATTCTGGAACACATATGATATCTCGCCTCTGTGGCTGAGAAAACTCATGTATTTCAACCCTATAAACTATTTTGTAAACGGCTATAGAAAGAGCTTCCTTACAGATACGTTTATTTTCGACTCTAACTATACCACCGAAACGGTAGTGTTCTATGCGGAGTTTATCTTTATGATATTCCTCGGAGCGCACACCTATAAGAAGTTCAGGAGGATACTTCCTGACGTTCTGTAACAAAGGCTGAAAGGAACTGAATTTTAAATGGAAAATCAAGCGACTGAGCCAATTATTGAATTTTTGGACGTAAAAAAAGAATACTTTTTATATAAAAACGAAAAGGCACGCTTCAAGGCTATTTTCACAAAAAACAGGGGAGTAAAGAAGCACCCTGCCCTTAAAGGCGTGAGCTTCAAGATATACCCAGGCGAGTCTGTGGGAATAATCGGCAAGAATGGTGCGGGAAAATCTACCATACTGAAAATGATAACAGGCGTAAGCTTTCCAAACAGCGGCACTATCATCGTCAGAGGAAAGGTAGCCGCACTGCTGGAGCTTACAGCAGGCTTTTCACTGGATATGACGGGTATGGAAAATATCTATCTTAAGGGATATCTGCTTGGTCTTAATGATGATCAGATAAAGGAGATAGAGCAGGATATAATCGATTTTGCAGACCTTGGAGAGTATATCGACCAGCCTGTTAGAACATATTCAAGCGGTATGAAAATGCGCCTTGGCTTTGCTATCAATATCAATATCAAACCTGATATCCTCGTTGTTGACGAGGCGCTGAGCGTTGGCGACGCAGACTTTCAGAAGAAATGCCGTGACAAGATAAATGATGTTATTGCCACGGGCGTAACGGTACTGTTCGTTTCCCACTCACGCAAGGCTATCGAGGAAACTTGCACGAGAGCGATTTTCCTCAAAGACGGCAAGGTGCAGGTGGACGGCACTGTTGAGGAAGCCTTTGACGCTTACGATAAGAAAAAATAATCATTAAAGCTTTTCGTTTTTTAGCGGAAAGCTTTTTATTTACACTTGTTATAGTTGATATTTGATAAGTATATACAATTATCAATATTTAATTTTGTGTAATAAATCATAGTCAAAAAGCTTTACAAAATAACAGAAATGTGTTATAATAAGATATTATCGAAAGGAATTGATGTTATGAATTGGGTCGAAATGGATATATATACCACAGCAGAGGGCATCGAAGCAGTAACGGGAAGTCTGCTTGGAATGGGTATAAACGGCTTTGTTATCAAGGACGCAAAGGATTTTCAGGACTTTCTTGATGATAAGGACGGCAACTGGGATTATATAGATGATGACCTTATGGGTCTTAAAAACTGCGAAACAACAGTGACAGTTTATCTCCCTGAGAACGCTCAGGGTCTTGAAAATCTTGAAGCCATGAAGCTGGAGCTTAAGGCGCTTAAAAAGCGTGACGTGAACAACGAGTTCGGCAGACTTGAATATGAGCTTAAAAACGTCAAGGAAGAGGATTGGGCGAACAATTGGAAACAGTATTTCAAGCCGCTCTGCGTTGGCGAAAAGCTTCTTATAAAGCCGTCATGGGAAAAGGTCGCTGAGGGCGAAAAGAGAAAGATTTTGGAGATAGACCCTGCATCATCTTTTGGCACAGGTCAGCATAACACAACTCAGCTTTGTTTGGAGCTTGTGGAGAAAAATCTCCACGAGGGCGACAGGATACTTGACCTTGGCTGTGGAAGCGGAATACTTTCTATCGGCGCATTGCTTCTTGGAGCTGAGAGCGCAACAGCGGTGGACGTTGACGAAAATTCTGTTAAGATAGCAAAGGAAAATGCAGAGAAAAACCATATAAGCACAGAAAAGTATACAGCTTACTGCGGAAACATCATAGACGATAAGGCTTTGGTGGAGAAGATAGGCACAGGCTATGACCTGCTTTGCGCAAATATCGTGGCAGACGTTCTTATAGGCATGAGCGGAATTTTCGGCGGATTTATAAAAGACGGTGGAACGCTCATAGTTTCTGGAATAATCGACCAGAGAAAAGACGAGGTGCTTGACAGGCTTAAAGCCGAGGGCTTTGAGCTTATTGAGATAAGAGAAAAAGAAGACTGGGTGGCTGCGTCATTCAGGAAATAAGAGATGAAAGGACGGATCAAAATGCAGTTATTGTTTTTGGTTATCAAGAGAATCGAATTAGTAGACGATATTATGCGCTCATTGGCACAGGCAGGCATAAGAGGCGGAACGGTCATTGACAGCGTGGGAATGGCGAAATCTATTTCTACAATGGATAATCTTCCTATGATCGGCGTTCTGAGATCTATTCTCAGCGGCGAGGACGCTGCACAGAAAGGCAAGACAATTTTCGTTGCCGTTGCAGACGATCAGGTAGATGTTGCAAGAAAGGCGATAACTGATGTTACAGGCGACCTTTCACAGCCTAACGCAGGCGTGCTTTTTGGCGTGCCTATAAGCTTTGCAGAGGGCGTAAACTAACACTTTATACAAGATAAAAAGCGTTGCACTTTTCACAGTGTAACGCTTTTTTTGTGTGGATCAGTTTATTTTCATTTATGAAACTCTTAGAGAATAAAACAGATAAGTCCCGAACAGCCCTCGTTTATCATGCGCTCGATAGTTTCCTTTATCTTCATGCGTGCGTCATCTGGAAGCTTTGAAAGCTTTGTGTGCAGTCCCTCGCTAACAAGCTCGTGGAGTGACTTACCGAAAATGTTTGACTCCCATATCTTTTCAGGGGACTCCTCAAAATCGTTGAGCATATAAAGCACAAGCTCCTCAGATTGCTTTTCTGAGCCGACGATAGGTGCGACCTCGGTGTTGATAGTGGTTTTCAGCAGGTGGATAGCTGGTGCGGCGGCTTTGAGCCTTACGCCGTATTTTCCACCTTGCTTTATTATCTCAGGCTCATCAAGGGTGAGTTCGTTCATTTCAGGCATAACGATGCCGTAGCCTGTTTTCTCCATTTCGTCAAGGGCAGAGCTGAATTTTGAGAAACGCTCTTTTATTTTCACAAGCTCCAAAAT
>CALEJX010000406.1 GCA_937898375.1 uncultured Ruminococcus sp. | reverse complement strand
TTGAAAATGGACTTCTTATTCTCACGGCAAAAGAAAAGCTGAGATTTTTGCCGCCGCTGAATATCTCATATGAGCAGATAGACAAGGGACTTGCTATTTTGAAAAAAGTTCTTGACGAGAAATAATTATAAAAACGTAAAATGTAGGGGCGACCTTTGGTCGCCCGCAGTCTGTCGCCAAAGTGAGGAATTAACGGGCGACCAAAGGTCGCCCCTACAATATTGCTGCAATAAAAAAATCAAATTACGGAGGAAATATTATGAAACATCTACTTAAAATGCTCGACCTTTCCAAGGAGCAAATTCTCGACATTCTCAATCTTGCAGACCAGCTCAAATACGAAAACAAAAATGGTATCGAGCATCACATTCTCAAGGGCAAAACTCTCGGAATGATATTCCAGAAGTCCTCTACCCGTACAAGAGTTTCTTTTGAAACAGGTATGTATCAGCTTGGCGGTCAGGCGCTTTTCCTTTCAAACCGTGACCTCCAGATAGGAAGAGGCGAGCCTGTTCAGGACACTGCCCGTGTTCTTTCACGTTATCTTGACGGCATCATGATCCGTACTTTTGAGCAGAAAGAGGTAGAGGATCTTGCTAAATACGGCTCTATCCCAGTAATAAATGGTCTTACAGACTTCTGCCACCCTTGTCAGGTGCTAGCTGACCTTATGACTATCAGAGAGTTCAAGGGACGCTTCGAGGGTCTGAAAATGTGCTACATTGGTGACGGAAACAACATGGCAAACTCACTTATCGTTGGCGGACTTAAGGTAGGCATGGAAGTTTCTATCGCTTGCCCAAAGGATTATCAGCCTGCTGCTGAGGTGCTTGAATTTGCCAAGGGGTATGGCGACAAGTTCTCAATGACAGACGTTCCTCTTGAAGCCGCAAAGGACGCAGACGTTCTATTCACAGACGTTTGGACTTCAATGGGCGAGGAAGCTGAGACAGAGAAGAGAAAGATAGCATTCAAGGGCTATCAGATAAATGACGATATCATGGCTGTTGCAAAGGCTGACGCAATGGTACAGCACTGCCTGCCTGCTCATCGTGAGGAAGAGATAACCGAAAAGGTATTCGAGGCTCACGCAAACGAGATATTCGAGGAAGCTGAAAACAGACTTCACGCTCAGAAAGCCGTTATGGTCAAGGTAATGGGTCCTGAGGAATAAGTTTCTCTGTAAGTCTACAATACGCAACTTTGATGTAGGGGCGACCTTTGGTCGCCCTTTTGCTTTGCTCTTTTTCTTATACGAAACATATCATAACGGGCGAACGCTGTTCGCCCCTACATTATTACAGCAAAAAAGGACGGCACACAAAGTACCGTCCTTTGATATTTCTTATAAGAGTATGGCTTAGCCCATTACTACCTCAACATTTACTGTTGCGCCGTTTTCAGCTACAGGGAGAACATTGCCCTCTACTGCCTTGCCGTCAACTGTTACGCTCTTTACGCCCTTGCAAACGTGGTCAGGGTTCTTAACAGTTATGTTGTATGTTGCACCTCTGTACTGACGTGTTGCTGTCAGACCGTCCCACTCGTGAGGGATAGAAGGATCTACCTTAAGTCCGTCAAAGTCAGCCTGTACACCGAGAATGTACTGTGAGATAGCAACCATATTCCATGCGGCTGTACCTGTGAGCCAGCTGTTCTTGCCCTCGCCAAATCTGCTTGCGTCCTTACCAGCTATCATCTGACCATATACATAAGGCTCTGTCTTATGAAGATCAGATATCTCCTCGTTGAATGCAGGAGCTATCTTGCTGTAATACTCGAACGCCTTGTCACCTCTGCCTGCATATGCTTCAGCGCAGATTATCCAAGCGTTGTTGTGTGTGAAGATACCGGCATTCTCCTTATATCCGCCTGGATATGTGGATATCTCACCATACTGGATATAGTACTTAGAGTAAGCAGGGTTGTTAAGAACAAGACCATACTTTGTGTTAAGATACTTGTCGATAGAGTTAAGTGTCTTGATGTCAGCGCCCTCGTCCTTGCCTATTTCAGACATAACTGCGAAGCCCTGTGGCTCAATGAATATCTTGCCCTCTTCACATTCCTTAGAACCCATTTTTGCGCCTGTGGAATCGTATGCTCTCAGGAACCAATCGCCGTCGAATGCAGACTCCATAACATTCTTCTTCATCTTGTCTATCTCAGCCTGTGCAGCGGCAGCTTCGTCGTCCTTGCCAAGGTGCTTAAGGATAGCCACATAGTTAGGACCTGTGTATGTAAAGAGTGTTGCTACCATTACGGACTCTGCTACCTTTGAGTAGCCGCCCTCAGCTGCAAACTTAGGGTTTGTATAAGTCTGGAAGCTCTCGCCTGGAGTATCAGAATAGCATGAAAGGTTGATACAATCGTTCCAGTCAGCTCTCATTGCAAGCGGCAGACCATGAGGGCCAAGGTTATTTACAACGTGATAGAATGATACCTTAAGGTGATCGAGCATTGGCTTAGCCTTTGACTCATCATTATCGTATGGTACCATTTCGTCAAGGATAGACCAATCGCC
Source organism: uncultured Ruminococcus sp. (assembly GCA_937898375.1). GTDB lineage: Bacteria > Bacillota > Clostridia > Oscillospirales > Ruminococcaceae > Hominimerdicola. The sequence goes on along the minus strand of CALEJX010000406.1, from coordinate 5,324 downwards.
AGTTTCCTTGATATATGCGGAAACTGAAAGTATCATCCACAGTGGGTCGTCTGAGAAGTCGCCGCCGATATCGGAGTTGCCCTTCTTTGTAAGAGGCTGATACTGGTGATAGCAGCCGCCGTCAGGGAGCTGTGTAGAAGCGATATCGATGATACGCTGTCTTGCACGGTCTGGTATCTGATGAACGAAGCCGAGGATATCCTGATTGGAGTCTCTGAAGCCCATTCCTCTGCCGATACCGCTCTCAAAATATGATGCAGAACGTGAAAGGTTGAATGTTACCATACACTGATACTGATTCCAGATGTTTACCATTCTGTTTACCTTGTCATCAGGTGTGTCAACATTGATAACGCTGAGAAGTCTGTCCCAAGTTGCCTTGAGTTCTTCAAGACCTGCGGCTACCTTTTCAGGAGTATTATACTGCTTGATCATTGCAAGAGCCTTTTCCTTATTGATAGTAACGCCGTCAGCCTCGAACTTCTTGTCAACAGGCATTTCAACATAGCCGAGGATAAATACAAGGGTCTTTGACTCGCCCGGAGCAAGTGTTATCTTCTTGTAGTGTGAAGCGATAGGTGACCAGCCGTCTGCAAATGAGTTGTTAGCCTTGCCTGATTCAACAGCCTGTGGGTTATGGAAGCCGTTATAAAGACCGATAAATGAATCTCTGTCTGTATCATAGCCGTCTATCTCATCATTTACTGTATAGAATGCAAAATGATCTCTTCTGTCTCTGTATTCTGTCTTGTGGTAGATAGTTGAGCCTACTACCTCAACACGGCCTGTGCTGAAGTTTCTCTGGAAGTTTGTGCAATCGTCCTGAGCGTCCCAAAGACACCATTCTGCAAATGAGAAGAATGAGAATGTCTTTTCTTCATTGCTCTCGTTTGTAAGAACAACCTGCTGAACTTCGCCGTTATAGTTCTGCGGTACAAAGAATGTAGCCTCAGCCTTAAGACCATTCTTCTTGCCTGTGATGATAGTATAGCCCATACCATGACGGCACTCATAGAAGTCAAGCTCTGTCTTTACTGGTGACCAGCCCGGGTTCCAGATAGTTTCGCCGTCCTTGATATAGAAATATCTGCCGCCCATATCGATAGGCACGTTGTTGTAACGGTAACGAGTTATTCTTCTCAATCTTGCGTCCTTATAAAAGGAATAGCCTCCTGCTGTGTTGGAGATAAGTGAGAAGAACTCCTGTGTGCCAAGATAATTTATCCATGGATATGGAGTTCTTGGATTGGTGATGACATATTCCTTTTTCACGTCATCAAAATGACCAAATTTCATCAATAATTTCCACCTTTCGTAATTTATCTATTGCTAATTAATTTCTTAATTATTACCCTTACAAATGCGTAATCAACGGGCGACCTCAGGTCGCCCCTACTGCATTTTAATATTATTCAGTAAAAAATCTCTGCCAGCACTTGAATGTGTGACCCTTTGTTATCTCCTCATAGCCGCTCACCTCATTAGGCAGGCTAAGGTTAGGAGAGTTTATCATAGCGGTCATAGGCTCAGGACAGAAATAACCTTTCTTGCCCTTATCGTTCCACATATTCCAGAACTTAAATTCCTTTGACACCTCATTGCAGACCTTATGACCATTGTCGGTATCCACAACATAAGAGCCATAGAAATCCTTGCCGTCAAGCTTGTTCATGCCTGCGGTGTACATATCGTTTGAGATATTATGCAGTGTAGGCATCTTTGTACCCTCTTTGTATTCAATGTCTTTCTTTTTTAGCGGCAGAAGCTTTTCTGTTGGCAGACATCTCTTGTCAAGCTCGCACTTTTCGATAATAGGCACGCACATTCTCATTGACTCCTCCCTGCCGCCGTCGCACATAGGCGCATTAAGGCAGGTATGAGTGCAGATAGAAACAGGCAGAGCCTTGTCGCTGTTGTTTGTCAGGTATATCTCCTGCAAAAGACCGTTTTCAGACAATGTAAACGTATACGATATTTTAAAATCAACAGGGAAATAAGCATACATCTCGTCATTCTTGTCAAAAGTATAAGAAGTAACGAGCACGGCTTTTTTATCCTGTGTTGAATAACATTCTATTTCGTGTTCTCTTTTATGCACCCAGCCATGGATAAAGTTATCAAGCTTTTTCTCATTTATAGGCATTTGATATACCGCATCAGAGGTCTTTATAACGCCCTTGTCAAAGCGGTTAGGCAAAAACAGAGTAGGCAGACCCCATATCTCTCTTGCCTTATTTATAGTTTTGAGAGTGCAGTCGTCACGATATCTGAACACCTCGATGCCGTTTTCCTCGTCACGAAGTCTCAGCACAGCCGCACCCAGCTTTGGTGCGATAACACAGGAATACTTTCCCGACTGCATTCTGACACATTCCGTATCTTTGAACATGAATTTAAGATCTATACTATTCAAAAAAGAAACGCCCCCATGGTGTAAAGCGACAACAAAGTCCGCCTTACCATAATATTTTTTACTTAAACGATTAATATACAATCATTATAACATAGCCCGCCGATTTTGTCTAGTACAAAACACAGATTTTTATATAGAATTTTCACATTGTTTTTTAGTAGTTTTTTACCAAACAGGTGATGTATAAATCAAAAAAATATGACAATACTACAATCAACAGCCCGCCGATGGGCGGACTTATCCATATCTTAATCTTCAAAGGAGGAATTTCTCATGATAGATAGGATCGCACTGCTGCTTCTCATAATAGGCGGCATAAACTGGGGACTTGTGGGCATTTTCCAGTTCGACCTTGTGGCATTTCTTTTCGGAGGTGCTGCGGCGATACTCAGCAGGATAATCTACGTTTTAGTAGCTATTTCGGCTATTTGGTGCATTTCGCTGTTTTTCAAAGACAACAGACTTGTCACCGAGGAGTAGCCCCTACAGGTCATGACAACAGGAGAGGGAGCCTTGTTTCAGAGGGCAGCAATTTAACATGGGTTTGCCTGCTGCATATTCTAAAATCGGCTCTCTTTCCTGCTGTCATGACCTTATTATTTTGTCTGCAATGCAAAAATTTGAACATCATGGCATTTTAGAATGGATAAGTAATTTTACTTTTTTAAGTTGGCTTAAGTTTAGACCTCACGCAGATGTCATTGTTGGCATAATGTCAGCGAAATATTTGTGCAAAATCCCGAATTTTCAGAAAATTAACAAGTTCTTTGCAACTTTTTCTTGACTATCGCAGCAAAAGGGGTTATAATTTAATTGATGTTAAGGATATTGAACATAATTTGTTTGATTTAACATCCGTTTTGTTGTCTCCTTTCTTTTGTTCTACACATAGTTTTTTTATTTTATTTTCTGCTGAGCACCGTTGCTCAGCATTTTTTTTGCCCATTTTAAGTATACGTTGAAAAATTCATATTTAAGAGATATAATGTTACTTTATGAAGTAAATAATATATCGGATCTGACCCTATCGTAAGTGAAAGGAGTAAATAGAATATGAGATATCTTATAGTTGTTGATATGCAAAACGATTTCGTATCAGGCAGTCTTGGTTCAAAGGCGGCGGAAAAGATAGTTCCTGCGGTATGTGAAAAAATACGCAGTTACAAATCCGAGGGCGGCGCTGTGCTTATGACCCTTGACACACATTTCAAGGATTATCTTGAAACCCCCGAGGGCAAAAAGCTCCCTGTGGAGCATTGCATAAAGGGCACAGAGGGCTGGCAGCCTGCGGCTCAGGTGGCGGAAGCTATGGTTGGAAGCGCAGAAGTTTTTGAGAAAAGCACTTTCGGCTCTGCGGAGCTTGCACAGCACCTTTCCGAGGTCACAAAGGCAGGGGACGAGATAGAGCTTTGCGGACTTTGCACGGACATTTGCGTGGTATCCAACGCTCTGCTCATAAAGGCTTTCTGCCCTGAGTGCGAGGTCATAGTTGACGCAAACGCCTGCGCAGGGGTAACGGAAGAAAGCCACAAGGCGGCGCTCGTTACAATGGCGTCATGTCAATGCAGAATAGATAATTTTTGATTTGAGGGGGAACACCGCTTCGGCGGAATAATTTATGAGTGGTTTCAAAAAAGGTCTTAAAGACGGCATACCTATCGCCTTGGGATATCTTTCGGTATCATTTACATTCGGACTTCAAGGCGTAAAAGGCGGTCTAAGCTGGTGGGAAACTGTGCTTATCTCCATTTGCAACGTGACCTCGGCAGGTCAGTTCGCAGGACTTGACATTATGCTGTCGGGCGGCGGTTTCTGGATAGAAATGGCTTGTGCGCAGTTTATAATCAACCTGAGATATGCCCTTATGTCAATATCTCTTTCGCAGAAAGCCGACAAGTCCCTGTCGGGAATACACCGCTGGCTGGTAGGCTTCGGCGTGACAGACGAAATTTTTGTCATGGCAATGGGAAATATAGGGGAAGTTTCAAGGCAGTATATGTATGGTCTTATAGCGCTGCCTGTAGCAGGCTGGTCGCTAGGCACTCTTATAGGTGCGGCGGCAGGAAAAATTCTCCCTGAGATAGTAATAAGCGCACTTAGCATTGCAATATACGGAATGTTTCTTGCAATAATAATACCGCCTGCAAAGAAAAACAAGGGCATTGCAATGGCGGCGATATTTGCGGCGCTTCTAAGCTGCTGTTTCAAGTGGCTGCCTATACTTAATAAGGTATCAGGAGGATTTTCTATAATAATTTGCACTGTTCTTTCCGCAGGAATAATGGCGGCTCTCATGCCTGTTAGGAGTGAGGAGGACGGTCAATGCTGAGTATAAGAGATTTCTTTATTTATCTTTTCATCATGGCAGGCGTGACCTATCTTATCCGTGCCCTGCCGTTCGTTATTTTCAAAGGCAAGATAACAAACAGATTTGCGCAAAGCTTTCTTTACTATGTGCCATACGCAGTGCTTGGAGCAATGACGTTTCCCTCCATACTTTTCTCAACAGGAAACCTTGCGGCTTCCATAGCGGGACTTATAACAGCCTGCGTGCTTGCATTCAAGGAAAAAAGCCTTATCGTAGTTGCGGCATTTGCCTGCATTGCAAGCTTCTGTGTGATACTTATTTGTCGGCTTATTTAAAGCTGCACAGGAAATTTTATGTAGGGGCTTGCGTCCTCGACAGCCCACTGGCTCAGAGCTTATTAGTCAGCTTATTTGAAGTTTTGTGTAGGGGCGACCTGAGGTCGCCCGCTGTATCCGCTGATTTGCTCGCTATACGTTTAAGATATTCGACATACTTTGACCTTTCTGCTTTGTGCGGAAAGGTCTTTATTATTACTATTTTTATATAGCATATGAAATATCGTAAATGCAGTATAAAATTTTTGGCTAGTTTCATATTCTTGTC
>CALEJX010000405.1 GCA_937898375.1 uncultured Ruminococcus sp. | reverse complement strand
GCCTTTTTGCCCTTGTCGGTGTAAGGCTTATACTCCGCTTTAAGTTTACATCTCAGCTTGTCAAACATCGTATTTTCGCTGTTTTCTGCAACAAAAAATGCCGAGCCTGCAAGCTCGGACTATCCTTAACGAAGAATTAAATTTTATGTATCACCCGTAAGCTCAATACCTTACGGGTTTCGTATTATATGTGCTTAAGGCTTTCAGTCTCAAATGTGTAATGGATCACAATCGTATTGCCGCAGGTTCTTGAATACTTTTCCGTTTTTTCATAAACCTCTATCCTGCGTATAAACACTCTCAGCAGTTCAGGAGTAAGCTTAGGCATTTCAATGTATTCCTTAGCCTTTGCTATAAACTTCTGAATGTACTGCTCCCTCATATCCATTTCGGATATTTTGTGCAATATAGATTCGAGTTCAAGCCGCAAATGTGATTGTTCCTCTTCGTAACCGCTTGCAAGAGAATCATAACGTTCAGGAGTAATACGCCCTGTGACCCTGTCCTCATATAGACAACTAATGATATTGTCAAGCTGATTTATTCTTGCAGTGATCTGCTCTTTCTCACGCTCGGCATTTATACACAATCTCCTTGCCTCGACCTCGCCGTTCTTAGCTGCCATTGCGTAAAATTCTTCGGGATTATCTCGTGCGAAGGCTGTAGCTGCTTTGAGGTTTTCAAGTATGATCTGATCTAAAACTTGTTCTCTGATATGATGACAGGTGCAGTCGGTTGTACGCTTTTGATAGCCTCCGCATATGAAGCTGTTTTTTTCAACAGCCTTTGTCTTTGCCCTCTGAAGATACAACCGCTTACCGCAGTCGCCGCAGTAAAGGTATCCTGCATATTTATCCATTTCTCCTTGTCTGTCGGGACGTTTTCTTCCGTCAAAATGCTTTTGTACTAAATCCAAGGTTTTTCTGTCAACGATAGGCTCATGGGTGTTTTCAAAAATCAGAACGTTTTCCTCATCGTTTTTAATGCGTTTTTTCAGCTTGTTGGATTTGGTATAGCTTTTGAAATTCACGGTATCGCCGCAGTAAACTCTGTTTGAAAGCATCAACCGAACGGACTTCTGATCCCAGTGATACGGTTTATCCGGATTTAATCTTCCTGTTCTGCGACCTGTTTTTCTGAATGCGTAAACGCTTGGCGAGAGAACCTTCTCCGCACACAATTTATCGCAGATCTTCATTATTCCGATTCCGTCTGCATACATTTCAAAAATTCGTTTCACTATCGGCGCTGTTTCGGGATCGGGCAGCAGTTGTTTAGGATCGTCGGGATTTTTCATATAGCCATAAGCTATTACCGATCCGATACGCTCGCCGCGCTCACCCTTTGCACGCTGAACCGCTCTGATTTTTTTACTTGTATCCCTTGCAAAAAGATCGTTGAAATAATTGCGTATTCCTGCGTAATCGTTTGTACCGTCGGCGCTGTCTACACCGTCGTTTACGGCAATAAAACGGACGTCATATTGCGGAAAGGTGACTTCCATAAGCATACCCGTCTGCAAATATTCTCTGCCTAGTCTCGACTGGTCTTTAACGATCACCGCAGAAACATTTCCGCTTTCCACTTCAATCATCATTTCCTTGAATGCGGGGCGATTGAAATTTGCTCCCGAATATCCGTCGTCGACATAGAATTTGCAGTTTAATAAGCCATGGTCGTCCGCATATTTTTGCAGGATCAGCTTTTGATTTTCAATGGAGACCGACTCGCCGTCCCTCATATCCTCCTGAGATAAACGGCAGTATAACGCTGTAATTTTTCGCTTTGAATCAGACACATTTATCCATCCTTTCATAGTCTGTGAATTTTCAAACCGAATAGGATGCAGCTACAATATATCACTATCCAGTTTGAAAGTCCAGAAAACTTTTTGATAATTTTATCTGCCGTTAATAAGATAAGCGAACAGTTCCGACGCTTTTTGTGGCTTGTATCCTTCATCTGCTCTGGGACTAACGGATT
>CALEJX010000404.1 GCA_937898375.1 uncultured Ruminococcus sp. | reverse complement strand
TGCCTCATATAAACTTGGAAAGCTGTATCTTACAGATAGAAAGATTGACTACGCAAAAGCTGTGAAATATCTGAAGCCATGCGCTGACAAGGCAGACAATGAATACGCTCAGTATGCACTCGGCTGTATCTATCTGAAAAAGGAGCATTATGATCGCAAGTTAGCAGAAAAATATCTTCTTGAGTCATCAGGTCACAATAACTCGTCGGCTCAGCTGAAGCTGGCGCTTATGTACCGTGAAGAACAGAAATACCGCCAGTCAGATTACTGGATGAGGCTTGCTGCACAAAACGGTAACGAATATGCACAGAAAATCCTTGCGGAGCGTCACGAACAGATAAGGATGAAGCTCCATCTTGGCGCAACGGCGAACAGCGTCATGCGGCGTGTCTACAGCAATATGCAGGCAAAGGCTCAGCAGCTTCTTGCCCAGGTGGAGCGTGACGAACAGGAACAGAAATACAAACAGGCTATAAGTCAGACTTATAGCCGATAATACACCCTACCACACGTGGTAGAACAAGGGGGATAAGAAATGAATAATGATGAGCATAAAATACTAAAGACAATAGGACGGATACTGCTTCTTATTATCCTCACAGTGGCAATAGCAGGAGCCGTATGTCTGGTATTTAATCTACTTGATGAGCTGTCCTCTATAAACAAGGCAGCTCAGACTAATCAAGGCAATGTTGGCGAAATGTGGGCGAGTTTTTCTATTCGGAAAGAATATTTCTGGACAAAGCCTAAGCAGCTTGAGGTCAGCGATCTTTTTTTCATATCATTCATCGTATCCTTGCTTATCTACGCAAAGATAGCAAGACAGATAGAAATAAGGAGGGGGTACAAAGACCTCGAGGGCAGCGACAGGTGGGCAACAAAGCGAGAGCTTAACAAAAACCTTATAAGAATACCTGAAAAGGAGCTTTACAAAGCTGAAAAAACAGGTCCGCTCATAGCCTGCAAATATGGATACTTCTATGTTGACCCAAAGAACAACCACTCCCTTATAATCGGTACAACCGGCTCTGGTAAAACTCAGTCCCACGTTCTTCAGCAGGCACGAGTATTCGCCTGTGGCAAGGACAAACAGTCCATGATATTCAATGACCCTAAGGGAGAGATATTTTCTTCCACCTACCCTATAATGCAGAAAGAGGGCTATAACGTAGTCATATTAAATCTAAGAGACACGAACAGATCCTCACGGTGGAATCCACTCACATTTATAATCAATGAGTATGTACACTGCATAAAGAACAACCTTGACCTTTCAAAGGTATCCGAGTATATCGACACAATGGCGTCAACCTTAACGAACAATCCTAAATCAGATCCTATATGGCCCTCATCTGCAAAGTCACTGCTTTCAGCTCTGATACTTTACATGATCGAGCAAGGATATAAGCATGACCAGCTCGATAAGGTCAATATGTATTCTGTTTATCAATTCTTTATTGAATATGGTCAGGAGGTTGAGGAAACAGATCCATTCGGAAACGTAATTACAAAGAACAGACTTGACGAGATATTCAAGAGCCTGCCTGTAGGCTCCCTTGCAAAGTCAGCATATGCCACGTCAAACTTTGCCAAGGGCGACATGAGAGCCAGCATATTCGCAACCCTAGCGGACAATATCCGCATATTTGGTCTTGACACGGGTATCGCACAACTGACCTCAGGCAATGACATAGACCTTGACGAGCTTATCTCTTGCGGAAAGCCATTTGCAATATACATGATCATTCCTGATGACCGCCCTACAAGACACGTCATAGTCTCAATGTTTATCAATCAAAGCTATCTCAGCATGGTAGAATATCTCACAAGGAACAGTATGAAAACGCTGCCACGCCGAGTGAATTATATCCTAGACGAGTTCTGCAATCTTGTGACCATACCTGGTATGGATAATAAAATAACTGTATCTCGAAGCAGAAATATAGGCTGGCACTTGTACATACAGGGCTTGAGCCAGCTTGACGCCAAGTATCATGACGACTCCAAGACTATCCGTGAAAACTGTGCAAACTGGGTATACATCTATTCAGGCGATCCTGACACTAACCAGTTCATAAGCAACATTCTCGGAAGCAGAACAGTACAGTATAAGACGTACTCAGGCAAGCTCTCAGAGGAGCTGTCAGAGAACAGAGCATATAAAGGGAAACAGCTTAAAACACCGACGGAGCTTGCCGTTCTTCAAGAGGGTGACACCATAGTTAAGCACCACCGTATGTACCCTATTGAGTCAAATTTCAAGTTCTTCTACAAGCTCAATCTTGGCACTGCAGAGCTTGACGATATAGCTTTTTCTTCGGGAGGAAAAGCTCTCATCGAGATCCTTATTCCGTTTGAAATACTTATGCCTCAAAAAGCTGGTCAGGAGGATCATCTGTCCGAAAAGAACAGTAGTGATGATGACTTGCATCAGCATCCAGCAACAGCTATCCCGAACAGATTTGTTGACTCACCTGACAGTGTGGTGATATCTCCACAGAAAGCCGCTCTTGAAGCTATCAATGAAGCTACAAACGGCGAATGGAGCAGAGCTATGCAGGAGATCGACATAGATACCCTTGAAAGGCTCCTCAACAGAGCCAAGATCAAAAACAGAAGCACTATAACAGACGAACAGTTTGAAATGCTGAGCAATATGATACTCAGGAAGAAACAGCAAACTGTTTTATCAAACATAACGTAAAGAGGTCAATTATGAAATTCAGCTACTATTACCTGCCGAACAGCCTTGTAGAAAAGAAAATGCTGCCCTCAGACTTTGCTGTGGCAGCATATCTCTATTCTATGGCACAAGCCTACGGAAACAAAAACCTGTACGGCATATACGTTAAGGTGAAGCAGACTACAATAGCAGAAGCCTGCGGCATAAGTGTGGAGTCCGTAGCAAGGGCAACTAAAAGGCTCATCACATCAGGCGTTATCATATCCAGAGAGCGCTGCGTCAAAGCTAACAGACATCTTGGCACATATACATACACTCTTGCAGAGATAGGATCTCGTTTCTTTCGGGTGGACAGAAAGGCAGCTAAACGTCTGACAGCAAAGGAACTCAGGTGCTACTGTGCTTTCTGTAAATGTAAACAGAACAGCAACAAAATGTTTTTCCACAGCTACTCAGACCTTGCCAAAATGCTCGGTATGAAGCGCAGCGAGCTAATGGCAATGGTGGATAAGCTCATATCTCTCAAAGTCATACACAAGCGCTATCAGGTCACCTCATGCGGTGACTTTGGAGAGAACAGATACTATGTTTTTGAGTTCGTTACTGGGCATATCCGAAAAAAGTGCAAAAAAAGGACCGCTGCCCAAAGCGGTCCTCACAAAACTCATAACCCAGCAACCCCTAGAAAATCACTGAATTTACATAAATTCTACCACCAACTAGGGAATTTGTCAAGGGGTTATGTGAAAAATTGTGAAAAAAATCGAGCGGGACCCCATTTTATGTTTAAGGGTAGGGGCAATTTTGACAGGTCATATCTATGACCCACTTAGTATTATCTATCCGAAAAAGGAATAATTTATGTTAGGAGAATACGTTATGATAAAAGACAAAACTTTATATGACTTACAAAACCTTGTTCGCAAGCTTATTTCAGACAAGAACAGCATTGATGACGTGAGAAGCTTTCTTTTGCAGCTTATTTTCTGTTTTTACTGCGAGGAAAGCGGAATTTTCCTGGGAAAGCCCTTTACTCAGCTGGTTTTAAGTTCTGAAACTTCGTCTTTTCCGTCAAGATTTATGCAGTTTATCGCCGCCCTGCCGCCCTTTATGACTAAGCCACAACAACTTTTTCTTTCGGAGGATACTCATCACGCTATGAAGAAGCTGTGCAGTATAAGTTGGAAAGACGTCAATCCAAGCATAATGGGAGCTGTACATCAGGCTGCACTTAGCCGTTCTGATCAGCGTGCAACAGGGACGCATTACACCTCACTGCGTAACGTTCACCGTGTTATCGACAAGCTGTTGATAGACAAGCTTCTTGACCAGTTTTCTGAAACAAAAAGTGCTGAAGAAGTCGCTGCGCTTTACGAC
>CALEJX010000403.1 GCA_937898375.1 uncultured Ruminococcus sp. | reverse complement strand
GCAGTCTTGGTGCGCAGATAACAAATGAAGAAAACGTCGTTTGCCTTACCAGTGTCCATACCATGGACTTGACCGAAGAACAGAGAAAGACCGCTTTCCTGTACCCGACTATCATCGATAAAAGTGTATTTATAAAAAGTCATCCCATACGTTTTGGTCATGTGCTATGGCAGGAAGATGTTACGGAGATGATCGAGGCTAATGAGGAAATAAAAGAAAACAATGACAATCTTGCTAAACACAATCTTATCGACAGAGAAAATCTTGAAACAAAAAAAGAAGATACTTGCTTTAAGAGAACGGAACCGTGCAAGAGATTTTGTGGTAAAGGAAACGGCTGAGCAGATCGCACTTGTTGATCATCTGCTCACGCAGAGTATTTCAGAAGCAGATGAAAAAGAACGCCGCAGGCTTCTTGCCGGCATTGCGGTCATTGGAGCATATATAAAACGATATGGCAACCTGCTGCTTATGAGCGCTCGCACCAAAAGTGCAGATATTCGTGAATTGTCACGATGTTTTGACGAGTCCTTTTGCAATTTGGAGCTTTTGGACGTAAACTGCCTGCAAACATTGTCAGCGGATACCACACTTGCGATAAAGGATATGCTTCATGTATACAGGTGCTCAAGGACGGCACAGAAGATACTCAGGAAAGTTTGCATGATTTTGTAAAAGATGCAGAGGTGACCGGAGTTAAGGTAAATATATCCGGCAAATTGCCAGACGAGGAAGAGACTATGAAGCTTTTGCTGGCTGTAATGCGAGAGGTCTGCGTCAATGCTGTGCGGCACGCTGACGCTTCGGCGTTGGATATTTCGATCGAGCAAAAAACAGGTTTCGTTAAGATGTGCATTACCAATAATGGCAGACAGCCGGAACAGGAGATCACGCCCGTGGTGGGCTTAGGAATTACGCAAGGCTCATTGCTGCGGCGGGTGGCAGTATGGAGATACGATCATGACCAATGTTTATGCTGACAGTGATCGTGCCGAGCCATTAACAAAAAATAGGGGGAACGATATGACAAGAGTACTTGTTATCGACGATCAGCGGGTCGCCAGAGAATATATAGAAAATGTGGTTCGAAGCAACGGGGAATATGAACTTGCAGGCAGTTTGTCCCATGCAGATATGGCAGAAAGCGCATGCCGCAGAAATAATGTGGAGCTAGTGATAATGGATATCTGCACCTATGGGAAGAAAGACGGGATAGAAGCAGCCGCAGAACTTCGTCAGCAATGTCCGAACTTAAAGATAATCATTGTCACTTCCATGGTGGAGGAGAGCTTTATCAGACGAGCAAAGGAAGCAGGGGTAGACAGCTTTTGGTATAAGGATATCATCCCTGAAAATCTTATCACCGTTATGGACGCCGTTATGCGTGGTGATGAAGTGTGGCCTGATGATACGCCGATAGTAAAGTTAGGCGTCACAACAAGTGCGGAACTAACGCCAACGGAGCTGAAGATCCTCCGCTTGGTCTGCGAGGGGCTTGAATACAGAGAGATCGCAGAAGAACTGAATTACACAAAGGATAACGTAAAATATCATATTGGCAATATCCTATCAAAAACAGGCTATCAAAATAAAACACAGCTTGCCATTGCCGTTACGTGCAAACGGCTGGTGATACCAAAGCTGACGAGCAGAGACGAGGACTCCGTCTTTTGAGCCTGACAAACTGAATAATTACATTTACGGTAAAACCGACTTCACGATCGAAGTCGGTTTTCTTATGCACTTTTATGTAAAAAACAAAAAGATTACCCACATGGGTAGTGCAAAGACACCAATTATTATGTACAATATTAATAACGATAGGATATCCATACCTTCGTGAAAGTCAGAAAGCAATATACAAAGAAGAGATGTGGAGGTGATTTTGTTGCGGAGAGTAGTGATAGATATGCAGAACGTCTTGTTTGCGGCTGCCGAACGCATAGAAAATATTTTAAGTGGATAAGGAGAAAATGATATGAAAAGAAAAAAGCGAAACAAGGTCATATGTTTGCTGCTGGCTTTCATGATGATGATAACGCTTATGCCTAGCACGACCCCAACGATCTATGCCGCTTATGAAGACGGCGACGGGGTACTTTGCGGAAATTGCCGTCGGTGTGAATTTTGTTCCACCATTTGTCCAGAGTGCGGTCTGTGCGTGGAGTGCTGCGAGTTCAACTCCATGATGGAAGGCTGCGAGAGCGGCGACATTTGCGTAGCCAGCAACGAATGGTATGACCACGTCTGCGAGTTATGTATGATTTTTTTTGAAGACGACAGCAAGCTGTGCGAAACTTGCAAAGACGCAGGCGTTATCCGCTGCACAGAATGTTGTGAGATGAACAGCGAGTGTTCCGAATATATGTGTGAGTACGACGATGAATATGAGGAGCATTTTTGTATGGATTGCGGCGCATGCTTCCACGATGTGGAGCTTTGTTCTACATGTGCAGGCGCAGATGAATTCCGCTGTGAGGATTGCTGCGAAAACATGGCTGATACTATGGGCTGTGACGGCAGCTGCGGCGAAAGCTGGTGCTGTAACGATACATACTTTGAGCAGCATTTGCAGGCAGAACATGAGGATCATCCTGACCTAAGCGACCACGATCCGTTCCCAAGCAACCGCTGGAGCTTTGATAAGAACTCCCATTGACGTAACTGCCGCTTCTGCGACGAGGACGAGAACGAGACTTTGTGGGAAACACACCGCTCAGATCTGTCATCACACAGCTATGACAGCAACGGCGTTTGCACCGTCTGCGGTTACAGTGTCGGCAGCAAGCTGTATCTGCCCCTGCAAGTGACGGACACAGACATCAGTGCCTTTGCGAATATGACGAGGACACTCTGCACTTCCAGCGTAAGACGCCTGAGAAGCACACCTTTGGCGCTCCTACATTGCTGGGACGCAGTGCCAAGCAGGGAGCTTCTGAAAATGACAATGTTTATAGCCACACTTGCACTTCCTGTGGCTATAAGACATATTACGAGACCCATAAGCACGTTTACTATTCCGAAACGACAGATTTTGAGCGTTATAACCGTGGCAGCTTTAACGTCGACGAGGCAAAGACCAACAACATTTCTCATGCTCTGACCTGTCTGGTTGACGGCTGCGGCCATATAAAAATGGAAAACCACGAATGGGATTGGCGTTACATGGGTTACGGCTCAGATGAAGAGGGCGGCGGAATTTTCTACCGTGATTGCCTGATCTGCGGGTATCATGACTCGGATTACCGCCCTATAGACAAGGACGGCAACAAGATAAACTGGACTACTAAGAATGTGCTCATTATTGCCAAAAACGCTCAGGTTTCCCGAACACTTGCCAAAGAGGGCGACAGCCTGACTTTGACTATCAACAATAATTCGGAGACTCAGGGCAAGCGCTGCACCGGCTGGACAGTGGAGTATATAATGCCTGATGCCGAGGGTTACAAAGAGACTCATGACCTTACCTCTGCATACACTATGCAGCAAAATGACGACGGCACATGGAGCACTACTGTAAAGCTGGCAGGCTATGCGGCAGGCGGCATTATGCGTTTTACTCCTACTATGGTGATTTGTACCAGTCACAGCTATGTCATAGAGGATTACGTTGCTCCTGTTTGTATGTATGACGGATTTGCAGGTTATAGTATCTGTAAGTATTGCCACGCACCTGACCCAACTGACGACCGCTCCGATGAAGAGCGTGTTATTCCAGCCACCGGCACAGACCATACCGGAGACAAACTAAAGTTGTATGAAAAGGAAGTCATTTCTCCAAAGGGGAAAAAGACGATAACTTGGACTGCCAACAAGAGCGAATCCAACGGCAAACGCTACAATTATGTTGCCGGCAACTGCACCACTAGAGGCTGTGAGGGCGATCTTCTTTGTTCTGCCTGTGGGCGTGTCGTTCCTGGCAAGAGAGAGTATATACACTCTGACGAGCTCAACTGGGTCGGCGAGGTGATCCCTACCTGCGGACGTGACGGT
>CALEJX010000402.1 GCA_937898375.1 uncultured Ruminococcus sp. | reverse complement strand
GCTATCCTGCCGCCCTGCGTTTTCCAAAAGCGCATGAAAAGCTTCAAAAGCGTTGATTTTCCCGAACCGCTTCTGCCTATGATACCTGTTATCTTGCCCTTTTCGATTTCAAGGCTCAGCCCGTCAAGTATCTTCTCCTCGCCGTATGAGAAGGTCACGTTCTCTGCCTTTGCTCCGCTGAATGTGATATCTCTGCCCTTTGTTATCTCCTCAGTAACAGGGCTTTCGTCAAGGATATCAAGCACTCTGCCGCCTGATGCAAGGGTATTCTGCAATGTTGTGCCGAGATTTGCTAGCGCAACAACGGGTCCAAAGCTTGACATAAGTGCAACGAGAGGTATTATAACGCCCTCAAGACCCACAGTGCCGTTTCTGTAGAGTGATACAGAAGTCACGAGCATTATAATGTCAAAAATAAGTATCACAGAATTTGTGATAGCCGTATTAAAACCCACGTTTACGCTCATTTTCTCCTGCTTCAAGGACAATGAATCTGTGCGGAGCTTAAGATCGTCAAGGCGTTTTTCGCCGTAGGAATACTGTATCTCCTCGTCAAGTCCTCTGAGACTTTCAAGAACATAGCCAGAAAGCTGTCCCGATTGTCTGCGGAAGTCCTCGCCGAGCGTGCCGCTTTTCTTTGATATCATCACAGGCACGAAAACGCCCACCGCAATGTAAGCCAATGCCGCTATCACACCAAGCACGCCGCTAAAGCTGCCGATAAAAATGCTCATTATCAGCGACATTATAAATGCAATGCACACAGGGGAAATGGTATGGGCATAAAAGACTTCCAAAAGCTCGATATCCGAGGTTATAACTGAAATAAGGTCGCCTTTATCTCTGCCCTCAAGCTTTGCAGGACAAAGCTTTCTAAGCGCCTTGAAAACGTGATCTCTTATTATGGCAAGAAGCTTGAACGCAATAAAATGGTTGCAGGATTGCTCGCCGTATTTAAGCACCGCTCTCAGCACCGCAAGCACAAGCACAAGTGCAAATATCGCCGAAATGCTCATACCAGCGTGCAGTTTAAGCACGTCAAGCATTGCATAGCCGCCAAGTATGGTTATAAACTGCGCACACAAAAAGCCTGCCACGCCCATTGCCACAGCCGCCGTCATGTAGCCTGCCAGCGGCTTCACAAGTGTTATGAGCCTTAGCATTATAGATAGATTACTGCGCTTTTTCACTGACAGACACCTCCGTTTCTTACAGCTTCAAGGCTTTGCTGAGCGTTCCACAGTTTTGCATACAGTCCGTTTTTCTGTACTAATTCATCATGTGTGCCGCACTCTCTGACCTCGCCTTTTTCCATTGCGTATATCATATCTGCTTTCGCAGTGTTTGCAAGCCTGTGAGAAATAACGATAACAGTTTTAGTTTTTGCAAGCTCAAATATCTGCTCCATGATGTCGTTTTCGCTGTCAGCGTCGATGTTGCTTGTGGCTTCGTCAAAAATATATACCGCAGAATCGTGGAGAAGCGCTCTTGCAAGGGCAAGCCTCTGCTTCTGTCCACCTGAGAGATTTGCGGCATTTTCCGCAAGAAGCGTATCAAGCCCCGTTTCTCTCCTAAGGAAATCAGCAAGCTTCGTCTTTTCAAGCACCTGCCAAAGCTCTGCGTCCTCGGCGTCAGGCTTTGCCATAAGAAGATTTTCCCTAACTGTACCCTTAAAAAGCACACTGCTGTGAGAAATGTATGTGATATTTCTCATAAGGCTTTCTTCTGATATGTCGCAAAGCTCGGTATTTCCTATCTTTACAGAACCTTTGTAGCCCTTGTTCCTGCCCATTAGAATAGCCGCAATGGTAGATTTTCCACAGCCCGACTCTCCGCAGACAGCCGTAAGACAGCCTGCCTTGAACTCGATATCTGCGCCGTGTATCACCTCTCTGTCAGGGGTATAAGAAAAGCTCATATCAGTACATTTTATCGTACAGTTATCTCTATCCACCACGCCTGACTTTTTCTCAGGCTCAGGCAGGTCAAGGATAGCGAACATCTTGTCGCTTGCCGCCATGCCGTTCATTGCAACATGGAAAAAGCTGCCCAATCTTCTCATCGGTATGAAAAAATCAGCCGAGAGCATTATTATCACAAAACAGCCTGCAAGTCCGATAACGCCTTGTCTGAACTGCCCTGCTGCCAAGATAACGCCAAGAGCCGCTCCGCCGTATGCGATAAGATCCATTATGGTGACGGAATTGAGCTGCATAGTGAGAACTTTCATTGTTATTTTTCTGAACTTTTCCGACTCCTCGTTCATCTGCTGATTTTTGTATTCGTCAGCCTGATAGATTTTCAGAGTGGTTAGTCCCTGCAAGTTTTCAAGGAACGTGTCACCAAGCTTTGTATACTGTCCCCAATATTTGTTCAGAAGCTTTTTTGCTATCTTCTGCACCGCAACTATAGCCGCCGGGATAAGAGGCACGCAGATAAGAAGCACCAACGCCGACTTGAAGCTCACAAATGAAAGCATAACAAACAGCGTCACAGGGGCGAGCATTGCATAGAAAAACTGTGGGAGATACTGACCAAAATAAGTTTCAAGCTGGTCAACGCCCTCAACGGACACTTGAACCACTTCTGATGTTGACACCTTCTCACGATATCCGCTCCCAAGGCGCAGAAGCTTTGAGAATATCATTTCTCTAAGCCGTTTTTTCACCGACTTTGAAGCAAGGTAGCTGAACTTTTCCTGTAAAAATGAACAGACCGCCCTTACTATCAGGGATATCACCGCCGCAGTAACAGCCGCTCCTACCCCTGCGGACTTGTTTTCCACAAGCTTTTGAAGCAGCGAGCCAAGTGAAAATATCATCACCGCATTTGAAAGCATACCCACCCACTGCGCCGCAACATTGCCTGCAATATATTTTTTACTGTCGCCAAGCTCGGCGATAAGTCTCTTTTTTATCATTCATTTTCTCCTATAATTTCAGACAGGAAGCACGAAAGGCTTTCCGTTCACCGCAGATATCCCAAGCTCCACGTCATAAACGTTCTTGATAAGCTCCGAGGTTATTATCTCCTCCGGCTTGCCCTGAGCGGTTATCCTGCCGTCTTTCATTGCCACTATCTCGTCGGAATAATACAGCGATTGGTTTATATCGTGAAGCACCATTATCACCGTCATGCCGTATTCTTCATTCAGCTTTCTCACAAGCTTCAATATCTGAAGCTGATAGCGTATATCAAGATAAGTGGTAGGCTCGTCAAGAAAAAGTATCTTTGTGTCCTGCGCCAGCGCCATTGCTATCCACACACGCTGTTTCTGTCCGCCTGAAAGCTGAGCCACAGCCTTGTCTTTCAGCTTTTCTGTATTGGTTATCTCAAGGGCACGCTTTATCTTCTCCTCGTCCTCCTCAGAGTTTGAAAGGCTTCCAAAGCCGTGATAAGGTGTTCTTCCGAATGCCACCAGCTTTTCAACTGAGATATCCGCAGGGGCGGTGTTATACTGATGAACGATAGCCACCTGACGTGCAAAATCTTTCAGCTTCACCTGTGAGATATCCTTGCCCTCCAAGCGTATCTCACCGCTCTGAGGTCTGAGATTTTTCGTGATAAGATTAAAAAGCGTTGACTTTCCACAGCCGTTCGCACCGATAAGAGTGGTAACTTTACCCTGCTTTATGGAAAGGTCAAGCCCCTTTATGACTTCGTTGGTGCCGTATGAAAAGGTCAGACCCTTTATATCAAAAACATTATCCATGACGCTTGTCCGACCTCCTCAGAAGTATGATAAAGAACGGTCCGCCTATAACGGACATTATAACGCTTGCGGATATCTCATAAGGAGATGCGATAGTTCTGCCTATGGTGTCGGCAAGCAGGAACACGAATGCGCCAAGTATCATTGAATATGGTATCAGCCTTTTGTGGTCTGAGCCAACAAGAAGTCTTGCGATATGAGGCACGATAAGACCGAGAAAGCTAATCGGTCCAATAACAGCAGTTGAGATAGAAGCAAGCAAAACTGCAATGCCTGATATCATTAGCCTTGTGCCGTTTACGTTCACGCCGAGAGAACGTGCAGTCTTATCTTCAAGTGCAAGAAGATTGCATTTTGAACAGACAAGGAGAGAAAGCACAAGACCTACAGCGGAATATATTGCAAGTGTCTGAAAATCGTCCCATGTTTTCATTGTGATGTTTGCATTGACAATGCTTGCCGCACCTGAGTATGTAGAGCCTGTGCCGCTGTTGAATGCCGACATAAGTCCCGTGAACATTGCGTTCACTGCCACACCCACAAGGATTATCCTCAGCGGACTAAGTCCTCCACGCCACGAAAGTGAATACACAAGCAGACAAGCTACCACGCCGCCGATAAAAGCAAAAAGCGGAGTGAAGAAATAAAGTGTCGGGAAAAACGCTGTTATAAGCACCGCCGTGAAGCTTGCGCCTGAGCTTATGCCTATGATACCGGGGTCGGCGAGAGGATTTTTCATGACAGCCTGCAAAAGCACGCCTGAAACAGCCATTGCCGCTCCGCCTATCATTGCGATAAAAATTCTAGGGAAACGCAGGTCATAGATAGTTGCGACGGTCTTGTTATACTTTATAAAAAGCCCGTCAAAAAGCTCTTTTGGCGTTATTTTCAAGCTTCCCGTATTCACCGCCACAAGAAACAGTGCAAACAGCAATACCGCCGTTATGATATAGGATAATACTACCTTTTTCTTTTTTATCATCATTCATCACCATACAAAATAGGCTGTAATTCGTCAAGCGCCTGCGGATAGTCAAAGCCTGCGCTCATGCCGAAATATTCGTAAGACAGGTCATAGACCTTGCCCTCCTGCACCGCTCTGAAATGCTTCCAGATATCGTTTGTAGCGAACTCCTCATTGAACATTTCCACAACTTCGTCAGGGAGAGCGTGTGCACAGCGAACGATTATATCAGGATCTTTTGTTTCCATATCCTCAGTGTTTGCATTGAGAAATTCCTGTCCGCCGCCGTCGCCGTAAACGTTAGTGCCGCCTGCAAGTTTTACAAGCGAGCCTACATAGCTGTTGTCCGTGGCAACGATATAAGACCCAGGCAGACCCATAAGCACAAGCACCTTTGGACTTTCCTTGCCCTTGTTCTTATTCTTGTATTCGTCCATGAAGCTTGTATACTCGTCCACAAGCTTCTGAGCCTGCTCCTGCCTGTCAAACATTTCTCCAAGCTCCTCTATAGACTTGTACATACCCTCAACGCTTTTCAAGTTAAGAAAAGCCGATTTTGTCTTTATTGCCGCATACTTAGGCTGCAGATCGCTTTCAAGGCTCGAAGGGCTGAGTATCCAATCAAGGTCAAGAGAAGCGAGTATCTCCGTGTCAGGATTCATTGCCGTGCCGAGTTGTGTTGCATCTTTGTATCTGTCAGGTATAGTGCTTACAGTGGAGGAGCAAACACCCACAAGGTCGATATCAAGCTTATCGCATATATCCGCTACGGCAGGCGAGGTCGCCGCTATCCTAAGATCGTCTGCGCTTGTTACGTTGCCGCTTTCAGCCTTTGAGTTTTCCTCAGGGTGCTGGTCTACACAGCCGCAAAGTGCCGCCGTCATCAAAGCCGCTGTAAGAACAGCCGCTATTCTCAGCTTTTTCATTTCTTACAGCCTCCTTTTCTTCCACACAACAAAGCCTGCTCCGCCTGCGATAACGACCACTGCCGCCGCTATTGCAACAGGCACGACGACGTTTCCGCTCTTGCCACTGTCCCCTGACTTTTCGCTCTCTGAGGAGCTGTCCTTTTCTATAGGGTCGCCGTTCTCGTCAAAAAGCTCAAGACCTTTCACTCCTGACGTGTCGTCGCTGTCGGCAACAGGCAAAGTAACAGTAGTTGTGGTAGTAGTCACAGCAGATGAGCTGTCTGCCAAAGATGAGCTTTCCTCTGATTTTTTAGTTGTAGTTGTGGTTTTCGCTGTTGTTTCGGCAGGCTTTGTAGTAGTCTGAGCCGTGGTGGTCTGAGCAGGCTGTTCGTTGTTTTGGTCAGGCTGTTCATTGCCGCCGTTGTTGTCATTATTATCGTTATGTCTTACCTCAACGCTTGTAACAAAGTCGCCGCTTCCCTCTCTGATATTGTCAAAATCTATGTAGAAAACAACATCTCTGCCCATTGCAACAACATAGAAAGTACATCTCACAATGGCGTTTTCGTTTGGTATCTCAAAGCGGAAATCGCTTTCGTTTGCGTCATAATTTTCTTTCATAAGGTCTGCGGAAACATCATAGAAATCGCTGTAGCCGTCTTTTTGCACCTTGAACTGCGGATTTTCGATATTATCCATAAGTCCAAGCCTTATGGTGGCATACATTCTTCCCTCAGGGTCAACTTCGATAAGAGACTCTGTTTTCAGCGCACCCTCTGTCATGGATTGTCCCAGCACCTCCGAGCCGTCTCCGCCACTGTCCTCGATGACCCCTGTAACAGGGTGTCTGTAGTGTGGGTGAGCGTCTGCAAGATAAATGTTGTTATCAAGTGCATATGCAGAAATAGCAGTAATGCCTGCCATATAGACAAGCATTACTATTACTGTACTGCAAAGCAAGCGCATTGAATGCTTTACAGAAATATTCAAGTTTTATCTTTCCTTTCTCTTTTTAGTAACAACTGCGAAGGCTGCGCCGATAGCTGCGAGCAGACCTGTCTTTGCGGCTGCGCCTGTTGACGGGTTAGCTGAGCCTGCGGTGTTCGTTGTCTTGTTGTCAGTTGTTTTATTATCCGTCTTGCTGTCAGCGGACTTCTTATCTTCGATAAGATACTGACCTGCTTCCTTTGCAGAGAATGTAAACATTCCGTCTGCCTTTGTGCCTGAGATAAGAGTCTTTTTGCCGTCTGCTATTCTGTATACTACAGGGTTTGCGTAATCTGACGGGATAGGCAGTGAAATAGTGAACTTGCCGTTTGGCTGAGCGTCCTTGCCGTCCTCGCCCTTGAATGATACGTCATAAAGGTGGAACTTATCAGCTTCGGCTGAGATAAGCTTCTTTGCGCTATCGTAATCATCGCCGCTTGTTATCTCATTAACAACGGCTGTTGTACCCTCGGCGAAAACGCCCTTATCTGCATGGATCTTTACTCCTGTTGCGCTGTCGGTATAGTCAAGAACTGGTGACTGTGCGTCAGGTTCTTCGATATCGATATCTGCGTCTGTGGCTTTGAGGGTAGTCCAATCAAGCTGCATAAGAACGTCCTGTGTGCCTGTGCCGTCGGCGATCGCCTCCATGATAGGTACGAACACCTGAAGAGGAACATACTTCTCACTTGCCTTGTCAACAAGCTTGAATTTCAGAAGCTGTGGATAAAGGTTGTCCTTATCGTTATAGCGGTCAACTATGTCATACTGTGTAAGGACTTCCGCCGGAATAACTTTACCCTGTGGGATACCATAATCATTGTATGTATAGCCCTTGTCATAGTATGAAAGCTTCTGAAGATAACCAAACTGATTGTATATTGCAAGTCCCTTGAACTGAACTGTGAGATAATACTCGCCGTCCTTGACTTCAAGCTGAACTGTGTGGTTGATACCCTCGTTTGACATTGAGAAGCTCTCACGGTCGGTCTTTATCATCTGAGCATAGAGCTGATATTTGCCGTCAGGAAGGTTATTGATGTCGAAAGTAACGTCCTTTTTCTCCTCCAAAGCGTCGATAGCTGTCTGAAGCTCCTTGGCTGCACTGTCTACCTCCTCCTGAGTTGCTCTGCTGTTGGCAAGAACTGTCTTTGCACTTGCAAGGGCGTTTCTCATTGTGGTGTAGGTGGAAGAAGTGTAATCATCTTCCTTGTACTGCTCTGCCTTTGCAACAAGGTCAGTGAGTGCTTTCATATCAGCAGGCTCGAAATCAGGATCTTCGATAGGGTCTGGGTCTGGGGTTTCGTCGGATATCTTCTTGGCTTGGTCGTAATAGATAGTGAAGATAGCTTCTCTTGTAGCGTCACCATTATCGCCCATTACAGCGTCCATTGCAGATACTCTGAACTTTGTAAGAAACTGTGGGTCATCAGTTGGCAGTACAAAATAGCCTGTCTTTGGATAGAAATTATTAGTACCCTTGTTAAGGTCATCTGTGAAGTATGAGCCGTCCTCATTCTTATAGTATGAAGTGTACTTTACCTCTTCCCAATCACCGCTTGTCTGCTGTTTCCACATCTGAATAAGATATCCCTGCATATCACCGATATCAACAGGATTGAAGTTGAGTTCAATTCTCTTTACGCCGTCCTTAACGACAAGCTTTGCTGTGCCGTCAAAGCACTTTGCTGACATTGAAGTCTGTCCGGGCTGGTCTTGATTGAATGTTGTAATAGGAACTTCATATGTTCCGTCTTCAAGAGTTGAGCCGTCAGAAGAAGACAATACTTCATCATAAATGCACCAGTTGCCGTCAAAATAACGCTGGTCAAGCAAAATCGAATAATAATCATCATGTGCAACTATCTTATCATTAAACCAACCAAATGCAAAATCTCTATATTCGGTATCATACGCATTAAGGAACAATCTGAGTGCTTTTTCATTAAGTCCGCTTACCTTTGGCACTTCAATAGAAACACCGCCGTTAAAGTCAGTTACTGTTTTTCCGTTATCTGTAACTTCAATGCTAAAGAAATATTCCTTGTTATACTTAGGAAGATGTGTCTGAGCATTTGCCCAAGGGTCAGTTTTTGTATTTGTGCTACCTGTATCTTTTATCAGCTTAACGCTAAGCTTTGCATTTTCTGAAACATACTTAGTTGAAGTATGAAGCTTAATTCCTGTTGTTTTATCTGTAAGAGTAACAGGTTTTATAGAAAGGTCAGGTGTCAATGTTTTTGTTGTGTGATATATTGTTGCACCTCTGAATGTGTCGATAGCCTGTGAATAAACATTCAAGTCCTTGCCTGAAATGAGTTCATCAATGCTGTCGTAAACAAGAGTTACTTTTCCGTTTGATACATCAAGTTCTTTTCCGTTATCATCATAGAATTTTTCACTCTGAATATGTTCATTAGAGTTTATATCTGCCGCAACATCAACATTATATGTAGCATATATTTTTCCGTTTTTAGTTTCGACTTTAACATCATACTGTCTAAACAGGTCTTTGTCTGACGGGTCAAAAGCATAAGTGCCGTTTATTTCTTTTTCATCATCAGGTAATTTTACAATACCATTGTTTGGAATCTTGAAACTGCCGTGCAATGTATACTGTACATCAGATGTACTCTTATCATACTTATGATTTACATATCCATAAACGCCATTGAAATAGAACAGGTCATTCAAATCATCAGTTTCAAAAGTAAGTGCCTTTGTGCCGTCTTCAAGAGTGCTGTATTTTGAATCAAGGAACTTTTCATTATTATCAGATGTTATGCCCTGCTTTACTGTATCTGTCAAAGCGCTGTTCTTTACATCAAAGTTATCAGCAACGTTCTTTGCAGCAAACTGATAGTCTAGCTTTTCAGCCTGTGCTTCTTCAAGATATTCAGGCTTAACTATCTCTAAAACAGGATATATCCATTCTGACTTATATCTGCTCTGATACTGTACATTACTTTTAAGACTGCCCTCGTAATCCCAATAATCACTAGCCCTAGTATACAAAGTAACACTATACTTCTTATCCTTTGCAACTATTTTAACATATGGAGAAAGATAGCTTGAAAAGTAACCGCTCTGAACATCAGCCTTTACCATATATGTTCCGTCTTCAAGAGAAATACCCTCGTCAGGCTTTACTACCAAAGCGTTTATAGCCTTTTCAAGGTCATTAAGAAGCTTTGTTGCAAGCTTTTCTGTGATATTATCAGAAGAAACAGGTCTGTCAACAGAATCAATTATATCCTGAACAGCCGCCCAGCTTTCTGCGGTATAATCACCAGAATTAAGAGCCTCGGCTTCTTTAAGCTTGTCCTCAAGCTTTTCATAAACTGTCTTTACACTTGAAATTGGAACAAGAGCGTCCTTAAGATTTGTGAGATTAGTTATCATTAAATTAGCAACAAAATCAGGCATTCCCTCTTCAGTCTCTTCATCATAAGGCTTAACAGGTCTGTTTACTGTATCAGCCTGCTCTTTAAGCTCATTCCAGCTTTCTTCTGTATAGTCACTTGGGTTGAGAGCGTAAATTTCATCAAGAAGTGCTTCAAGCTTTTCCTGTGGTGTCAGGTTCTTAACAAGAGCATCTTTAAGATTTGTAAGATTGGTTATCATCACATTAGCAACCCAATCAGGCATTCCGTCGCCTGTTTCCTCATCATAAGGCGTAACAGGTCTGTTTACTGTATCAGCCTGCTCTTTAAGCTCGTTCCAGCTTTCTTCTGTATAGTCACTTGGATCGAGAGCATATATCTCATCGAGAAGTGCTTCAAGCTTTTCCTGTGGTGTCTGATTGCTCTGCTCAACAGAAGACCCACCATTATCCGCTGCAAAAACCGCTGCGTTAGCCGCACCAACGCTTGCGACCATTGCAAGGGCAAGGCAGGCGGCAGCAATTTTCTTTGACTTATTGTTCATAAAAATACCTCCTACAAGTTAGATTTAGCTAACTTTGCTTCAAATATATTCGGCAAGGTCACTGCAGCCTGCCGTTTGTTGGTTAGTATTAAATAACTAAGTAGAGTATAACATAAACATTTTTTTGTGTCAACGGCATTTTTGTTGCAGCATTTGCAACAAACGCCCTCTTTTGACCCCATTTCACCTATCAAACCACGCAGATACGTTGGTTGCAACTTTGCAACAAATTTCAAAAAATTCAGCGTTTTGTACAATATCCAAGCCATTAAAATACGCTTGATTGTGCGGTTTTCACATAGAATTTAATGTACAAAAATGGTAAAAATAGCAGTGCTTTCTGGCATATGCACCTGACCCACACTACAGCACATTTTCAAGCAGATACTTCCGTGCAAAATTCTGTTAAGGCTGTCGCTGCCAATACTCTGAAATTGAAAGAAATCAAGTGGAATCTGAATAAACTCGCCGTTTATGGCGGCTTCAACGAATTGCTTTCCAGTCTAAAACTTCAAGTGCTGAACACTGCCTTTCATTTTTATACCGCTGAAGCCCGATATCTCGTCCATATCCACCGCTCTGAGCAGTACAAATCCGCCGCCCTCGCCCACGATCACCTCGCAAGGGTGAGCAAAGCCCTTGTTCGCCATGGAGATATTGTTGCCCTTTTTCACCTTTTCACGGTAGATAATAAAAGGAAAAGTGTAGTGTCCGTCATTTATTTTCTCGCTGAACTCCCTGCCTGAAAATGACGGAACGTCGGCGAAGATCTCTTTCATGCGCAGTGTTTCCTCCATGCGCTGGATATTCTCGAAAGTCTTGTCGCCGCAATAAAGGGTGAGCATCATTGCGTCATGCCTAGCTTCTTCCTTTGGCACACCCTCGTAGATAAGATGATTTTGCGCAAGCTCCATTCGCCTTGCATAGCCCTCCGCAAGCTTCCTGCCCTTATCAGTGAGCTTTGGTCTGCGAGGGTCGCTCCTGTCCACATAGCCCTCTTTTTCAAGCTGTGCCACCTGTCTGCTCATCTCATATTTTTCCACACCAAGTGCCTGCGCCATTTTGGTTATCCTGCGGTTCTCCTCAGAAAATTTGAGAAAACACATGAATATTTTCAGCCTGAGTTCTTCATTTACCGCCATATAGTCACTCCTAACCGTATCATATAGTTACACACCGCAAAACCTGCGATATGTATTTTCACGTTTCACATTTTACCACACCACGCAGATTAAGTCAACAGCAGAGCGAAAAAAGTTCAAAAAAACAAGCCCGTCAGACCTACACCCAACAGGCTTGCAAAAACTTTTTATCTTATTTCAGTGCATTTCCGTCGCTGAATGCCTGACCTACCTTTTCGCCTACTACATAATATCCATGGTTTACAGGCTCATATGTTATAGGTCTAAACTTTGTGAGGTCGATGTTGCCCTTGTCATCAAGAACGCTTTCATCTGCGGCAATGTTTACTATTCTGCCAAGGACGTTGCCTTCCTCGGTAAATCTTACAAACTCACATTCCAGAACAACAGGAAGCTCGTTGATAACAGGTGCGTCAACAAAGCGGCTCTTTTCTGTTGTAAGACCTGACTTTGCCATTTTGTCAGCAGTGCTGTTTGCGGAAACTATACCAACATAGTCGCAAGCTTTCAGGTTTGCAACATCAGCAAAGCTTACTGTGAAAGCCTTTTTCTCTTTGATGTTCTTTGTGGTCTTGTGGCTCTCGCTAAGGCAAAGCTCGACCATGTCTGCACCATAAAGTCCGCCCCATGCGGCGTTCATAGCGTCTGCGTTATCGTCCTTGTCATATGTGCCTACTATAAGAACAGGCAGTGGATAAAACCAAGGGTTCTTACCAAAATCTTTTTTCATTGTGTATTCCTCCTAAAAATTTATTTCTTCTCGTCAAGCAGAACAACGTTCTGCGGCGGGTTTTTGTCTATTGCTCCAACTGTGTAGTGTGGAACATAAAGCTCCTCCAAATAGGCTATATCCTCATTTGTGAGTTTCACATCAAATGCACCTGCGGCGTCATCAAGATATCTCGTTTTTGTCGCACCTATT
>CALEJX010000401.1 GCA_937898375.1 uncultured Ruminococcus sp. | reverse complement strand
GACCACTGTATCACCAAGGATAGAGATCACCCTATATCTAGTATGATTATATTTGTTAGATAAGATATTGCCCACGGCAAAAATTGGCTCATTCATCGCAGTATTCACCCCATATTCTATCTAAATCGTCATTGGTTAGAATTTTGTGTTCCATATCGCAGCGGATCTTTTTCGTAGCGATATTATGTCTTATGTTACTGTATCTATCAAAGACACGGCTTTCATCATAATATTCTGTGACAAGCCTTATATTTGACGCCAATATCGTATTAACGTCATCTTTGAAAAGCATATCAAATTCAATATTGTTATGTTCCCAGTAGAGCTTTTCTATACAGAGAATTTCCAAGGTACGTTTGCTTAGGTCACGATCAGGTTTCACAGAATATGCGTGCAGTTTATTATTTTTCTTTGTGACAAGGAAATCGGTTGTCATAATATGATCAGAATTTCCTGGGTGTTTAAAACCATATTTATCAGCGATCTTGCTTGTGATATTTCGGTCAAGAGGGTATTGCTCACGAATATCTATATTATTATCGTCCCAGCGGAGAACGTAAAACCATAAAGCTTCTGCCTGTGACAGACAATGAACGCCACGTCCTGTTTTCCAATCCTTGATGACGGAAGTTGTCCCCAAGCTATTGAACTCATTGGTCATCACATATGGCTTGTACTTTGCACCCTCGCCGGATCCTTGTCCCCTTGCTAGTTTCGTTGCTCTGGATATACGTTTGCTCATAGCTTTTCCCTCAAAGTGTGGTTACACTTATTTGACTTATTTTTATATCTTAGTTAGTTTTTATGATGTTATACATCTTTTTTGCACACGTTTGTTCTATTATTATAGCATTGCAATATGAATTGAATGTTAATAAATCTTTGACTGCGATAGAATTACAGATTATTTCTGCCTTATTAATGTTACAAAAAAAGGCATAACTTACAACAATGTAAGTTATACCTTTGTATAATCAAGGAAACTATAGGTTATTAATGTCAGAGATATCTCATTATAATTGTAATTTCACTTTGTGTACAAAGTGTTAATATCTCATTATGAATTGTAATATCTCATTATGAATTGTAATTTTACAAAAATTTTATTGTACATCACAAATGCAAAACCCTCTCCTTAATCTCCTGAGTCCTGCCCTGATTCCAGAACTGTGTGCCAATGTAGCCGCAGGTGCGCCTTGCAACGTTCAGTGTGTTCTGATCTCTGTTGCCGCAGTTCGGACACTCCCATACAAGCTTGCCGTCATCTTCTACTATCTTTATCTCGCCGTCAAAGCCGCACTTCTGACAGTAGTCGCTCTTGGTGTTAAGCTCGGCATACATGATGTTGTCGTAAATATGCTGCATAACTGCAAGGACAGCTTCTATGTTGTTCTGCATATTTGGCACTTCTACATAGCTGATTGCTCCTCCAGGTGAGAGAGCCTGGAACTGTGACTCGAATGTAAGCTTGTCAAATGCGTCGATATCTTCTGTAACATGGATATGATAGCTGTTTGTGATGTAGTTTCTGTCTGTTACGCCCTCGATAACTCCGAAACGCTTCTGCAAACATCTTGCAAATTTGTATGTTGTGGACTCCAGCGGCGTGCCGTAAAGGCTGAAATCTATGTTTGTCTCAGCTCTCCACTTTGCGCAGGCGTCATTAAGGTGCTGCATAACTTCAAGCGCAAAAGGCGTTGCTGACGGGTCTGTGTGTGACTTGCCTGTCATGTATCTTACACACTCGCAAAGACCTGCATAGCCAAGTGATATGGTGGAATATCCGCCGAACAGAAGCTTGTCGATAGTCTCGCCCTTTTTGAGCCTTGCCAATGCGCCGTTCTGCCAAAGGATAGGCGCAACGTCTGACGGAGTACCCTTAAGTCTTTCATGACGGAGCATGAGCGCACGTCTGCAAAGTTCAAGTCTTTCATCAAATATCTTCCAGAACTTATCCATATCCTTATATGACGAGCAGGCAACGTCCACAAGGTTTATTGTAACAACGCCCTGATTAAATCTGCCGTAATACTTAGGTTTGCCATTTTCGTCAAGATATGTGGTAAGGAAGCTTCTGCAGCCCATGCAAGGGTAGCACTGACCATTGCCGTTCTTATCAACCTTAAGCTCTTTCATTTTCTTTTCGCTTATATAGTCAGGAACCATTCTCTTTGCGGTACACTTTGCGGCAAGCTTTGTAAGCTCCCAATATTTTGAGCCTTCTCTTATGTTGTCCTCTTCAAGAACATATATGAGCTTCGGGAACGCAGGGGTGATGTAAACGCCCTTTTCGTTCTTTACGCCTTGGATACGCTGTCTGAGCATTTCCTCTATGATAGCCGCAAGGTCGTCTCTAGTCTGACCCTCTGGCACTTCGTCAAGATACATGAAAACAGTAACGAAAGGAGCTTGACCGTTTGTAGTCATAAGAGTGATGACCTGATACTGTATCATCTGAACGCCCTGAACTATCTCAGCCTTTACTCTCATTTCGGCTACCTTATTTATAGTATCCTCGTCGGCAGGTATATTAAGCTCTGCGAACTCTTTTTTTACTTCACGGCGGTACTTATCACGGGATATCTGAACGAACGGAGCAAGGTGAGAAAGAGTGATACTCTGTCCGCCATACTGTGAAGAAGCTATCTGAGCGATAGACTGAGTAGCGATATTGCAGGCTGTAGAGAAGCTGTGGGGCTTTTCTATCATGACCTCGCTTATGACAGTGCCGTTCTGGAGCATATCCTCGAGATTTACAAGGCAGCAGTTGTGCATATGCTGAGCAAAATAATCGGCGTCATGAAAATGGATAAGACCTTTTTCGTGGGCTTCAACTATATCGTCAGGGAGCAAAAATCTTCTTGTGATATCCTTGCTTACCTCGCCTGCCATATAATCCCTCTGAACTGAATTGACAGTAGGGTTCTTGTTTGAATTTTCCTGCTTAACTTCCTCGTTCTCGAAGTTGAGGAGAGAAAGTATCTGCTTATCGGTAGTATTCGCCTGTCTTACGATAGAACGCTCATATCGGTAGGTGATATAATGCTTTGCCACTGTATACTTGCCGTGGCGCATGATATCGGCTTCCACCCAGTCCTGAATAGTTTCCACGTCCATGGCTCTATTCATTTCAGCGCATTTATCCTCGATATTTTGTGCTATCTCCTCTATTTCGCCCTCAGAGAGCCTGTCCTTTTCCTCAACTGTGATATTGGCTTTCGCAACGGCATTTTCTATCTTTTCCTTATCAAACGTATTCTCAGCGCCGCTTCTTTTTATTATCTTCACCTGTACTCTTCCTTTCATTCTATCTTCCTGAC
>CALEJX010000400.1 GCA_937898375.1 uncultured Ruminococcus sp. | reverse complement strand
AAAAAGAAGAAAAAGAGTTCGAAAAAGAACGAAAGGCTGCTATTAAAGCCCGTTATAAGAAGATGAAAGAAGAGGGTCTTGAGAAATATCTCACCCCTGAGCAGATCAGCTATAACAGAAGAAGAAGAGCTATCGGAATGGTTTGGCCGTTCTTCAGATTTCTTATCCTGTTTGGTCTGTGCTTCGTAATCCTCTATCCACTGATATTCATGCTTTCAACTGCGTTCAGACCAAATGAGCAGATGAATGACCCGTCAGTAGTATGGATCCCTAAGAGCTTCACACTTGATAATCTTAAGGACGTTTGGGGAGTAATGAAGTTTGGAGATACTGTTATAAACACAGTTATCCTTAACCTCGTGGCTTCCATTCTTCAGGTAATAACCTGCTCTATCACAGGCTATGGCTTCGCCAGATTTAAGTTCAAGGGTAAGGGAATCCTGTTCGGTATCGTTGTTCTTATGATCATCGTACCACCACAGATCACAACTATCCCACTTTACCTCCAGTATGCTTACTTCAAGCCAGAGTGGCTCGCTAAGGTATTCACACTTGGCAAATCAACTTCGCTTATCAACAGCGGTTGGACAATGTATCTTCCTGCATTGTTTGCAAACGGACTCCGTGCAGGTCTGTTTATCTTCATCTTCCGTCAGTTCTTCAGAGGACTTCCTAAGGAGCTTGAAGACGCTGCATACCTCGACGGCTGCAGTCCACTGAAAACATTCCTTGTTATCATGTGTCCTAACGCAAAGTCATCGTTCCTTACAGTATTCCTGTTCTCTATCGTTTGGTACTGGAACGACTACTATGTATCATCATCATTCTTCACACAGAACGATACTGTTGCTCTTATGCTGAAGAACCTGAATACAAACCTGACTCAGCAGCTCTTCGACGGTCAGGCGGTATCTGTAAGACAGATCATCGTTTGGCTTGAAGCAGGTTGTCTGCTTTCTATCACACCTATCCTTATCATGTATGTATTTCTCCAGAGATACTTCATCGAGGGTGTTGAGAGATCAGGTCTTGCAAACTAATTTGCAAATATGCTTATCAAAAGTCCCGCACTTCGGTGCGGGACTTTTTTGTGTGAAATTTATGTTCATATTTTTAAGGCTTATCAAATTTGTACATATATAAAAGCACGCTATTGTGCATAGTGCTATGAAATGTCAGGTTAATTTAGTACAATCGTGTATAGAAAAAACGCCGTTTTTTTGGTATAATAAAATTGGTATATTATATTTGAAAATATTCAGTTAGGAGTCTGAAAATGGATATAAAAGTAAACTTAAAGAAGCTTTTCGCAGCCGTTTTGTCGGCGGCGCTGTGCCTTTCCGCAGGGGGCTGTTATCTGCTGCCTGACGAGGAAGAAGTGCTTGACGCACCAACTGTCAAGGCAAGCGATGTTACATATTCCACAGTGACGGCGAAGAAAAAGGATCTTGAAAAGAAGATAGTTGCAACGGGCACTGTCACAGCGGAAAATCAGTATACGCTCTCTTATGAAAAGCAGAGCGGCACAGTGTCAAAATTCTATGTGAAAGCAGGCGACAAGGTCAAAAAAGGCGACGTTATCTGTGACCTCGATACATATGACCTCGACTATCAGATAGAAGAAAAACAGCTTTATCTTGAAAAAGCAAAGCTCAATGTTGATATAATCTATGAGGGCGGCGGCTCTCAGGCTGAGATAGACTCAGCTTACGTTGACGTGCAGCTTCTTGAAAAAGAGCTTGAAAAGCTTCAGGCGCAGAAAGAAGATTCAAGCCTGAAATCTCCTATAGACGGCGTTGTTTCATCACTCTCTGACGTAAGAGCAGGCGACAGCGTGAACCCCGGTCAGACTATCGCAACTGTTATCGATACCTCTGCCCTTTATATCCCTATCCAGCCTGACGACCTCACTCAGTATGATATCGACACAGAAGTGCAGATAAGGATAGGCGAGGATTATTATGACGGCGTTGTTTTTATGACTCCTAAAAAGCTTGCCGATTATCAGGAAGAGCAAAAAGAGGATCACAACAATGTTGACGATACAGGTATAGATTATCAGGCTGATACTATCTATGTTCGTTTCAAAGACACCGCCCCTGCGGAAGCGGTGGGTCAGCTTGCGGATACCATACTTGTCCTTGACAGCGTAAAGGACGCTATCGTTATCTCAAACAATCTGATAAAAAAGGTTGACGGCACAAAGGTAGTCTATGTGCTGAAAAACGGCGAAAAAACTGCCGTCGAGGTGGAAACAGGTCTTTCCACAGGCTCTCAGACCGAGATAAAGTCAGGTCTTAACGAGGGCGACGAAATTGTTATCAGATAGGTTTGAAAGGATAAGCTTATGTTCACCTTATTGTTCCGTAAAATGCGAAACACCAAATGGATGGTGCTTTGCCTGCTGATAGGCTTTGTTATGGCGTCCGCCATGATGAGCACTATCCCTATTTATATGAACGCCTCCCTGCAAAGAATGCTTGTAAAGGATCTTGAGTCGTTCCAAAAAGAATATGATATCTACCCCGGTGCGTATAACACCAGCTACGGCTTGAAAATGGATATCTCAGGCAGCGAGCAGCAGAAAGCTGTGGAGAATTATAACAACAAAGTGGAGACTAAGTTCAAAGAACTTGGTCTGCCCAAAAAGCTTGACAAGAAGTATATAAGCGACGAGTATCTCTATGTGCGCTCCCTTGCAGTATCAGAGGGCAATCCGCAGGCGAGGTTCACTCTCGGTGGTATGACGGATATCTCCGACCATATCAGCATAAAACAGGGCAGAATGTTCACCGCAGGCAAGCGCTCAGACGGCGTTTATGAGTGCGTTGCCACAGAAAAAGCCTTGAAAAGCACAGAGCTTGCAATAGACACAGTCTATGAGATAGCTGACGTGTTTGACGATGATAAGTCAATAAAGATAGAAATAGTGGGCGTTTTTGACGTTAAGGACGAAAACGACGCTTATTGGGCAGAGGGTCTTGACTCTCAGTATACAGCCGTTATCTTCACAGATTATGACACAATGCTCGGGGATTGCGTCGATACAGGCGTTGTGAATATCACAAAGGCCGCCCATAACTATGCAGTTGATTATGCTTCCATGAACATGACCGACCTTGCAAGTACAAACGAGATGATAGCAAAGCAAAAGACCTATTTCAGTGATAATTCCATAGGCTTCTCAATGCCTGCCTCGGATATTCTCAAAGACTATGAGAGCCGTTCGTCACAGCTCCAGCTCGTTTTGTGGCTTTTGCAGATACCTGTTATACTAATGATAATATTCTATCTCTTTATGGTCTCACAGCTCAATGTCGAGCAGGAGCGCAACGAGATAGCAGTTTTCAAAAGCCGTGGCGCAAGCCGTTTGCAGATAATGGGCATTTACGCTCTGGAATCTCTCGTGCTTGGCGTTCTGACAGTTATAATAGGGCCATTTGCAGGACTTGGACTTTGCAAGGTGCTTGGTGCGTCAAACGGCTTCTTAGAGTTTGTCAATAGGCGTTCGCTCCCTGTGCATATGACAATAGAAGCCTTTGTCTATGCGGCAATAGCCGTTGCAGTGTTCTTTGTCACAACTATGATACCGATCTTCCCTGCCACAAAAACAACTATCGTTGAGCATAAGCAGTCAAAAGCCAAAAAGAAAAAACACGCCCTGTGGGAAAAGGTCTGCCTTGACTTTATCCTCGTTGGCGGCTCAGTTGGCTGGCTTTATTATTACAACAAAACTCAGGAAAAGCTCGTTGCAGAGGGCGTAACAGACACCACCGCAACAGTAAACCCTATAATGTTCGTGGCTTCCACAGCCTTTATACTTGGTCTTGGTCTGTTCCTTATAAGGATTTATCCTTATATAATAAGGCTTCTCGCAAGAATGGGCAGAAGAGTGTGGTCGCCTGCACAGTATGTTTCACTGACTAATATAGGCCGTTCCTCAACAGGCAGAGAAAGATTTTTGATGCTGTTCCTCGTTCTTACTGTATCATTGGGCGTGTTCTTTGCAAATACCGCAAGAGCCTTGAACAGAAATGCTGAGGAAAGCGTTGCCTACGAGGTGGGTTGTGACGCAGTTCTTACAGAGCAGTGGTATAGCAGTAAAATAGAATCTGCACAGCAATCCACGCCCCAAAGCGCTTCACAAGCAGCTCAGTCAGGCGGCACAGAGCAGACTTCCGACGAAAGCGATGATGAGGAAGATACAGAAACTACCATACAGTATGTAGAGCCTGTTTTTGAACGCTTTGAAAAGCTCGCAGGTGTGGAAGATGTCACAAAGGTTTTCAGAAAAGACGGCGTGACTATCTCGTCAAACAAGATGAACGTTCCAAGACAACAGACAAAGTCTGATGACGAGGAAAAGACCCGTGACGATTTTCTTGACCAAAACGTTGACACAAGCTCAGGCAAAAGCTCCACAAGCAATGTCCAGCTTATGACGATAGTGCCAAGCGAGTTTTCAAAGGTCTGCAAATTTGAGGACAGACTTCTCCCTGTTCACATAAACAACTATCTGAACGCCCTCGCAGAGTATACCCCTGGAGTTATACTTTCTTCAAGCTTTAAAAGTTATGGTTTGGAGCTTGGTGATACAGTGGAGTGTAAATGGGGCGGAAACGAGTCCTTTGAAGTGACCGTCCTCGCCTTTGTTGACTATTGGCCGGGACTAAGCCCTTACAAAGAGGCCAAAAACGGCGGTTATATGGACTTTGCAGTTATGAACTACGATTATGTGAACGTTCAAACAAGCATGGAGCCTTACCAAGTGTGGTTCAAGCTAAAAGACGGAGCTTCCGTTCAGGAGTTCTATGACTCCATAGATAAAGCAGGCATTAAGCCGCTCACCCTTGAATCTGCAAGCCAGCAGACCATAGAAAAGAAAAACGACCCTATGCTCCAAGGCATGAACGGCGCTCTCACTCTCGGCTTTATCATCATCATGGTGATGTGCATAATAGGCTTCCTTATCTATTGGATACTCTCTATAAAGAGCAGAACTTTGCAGTTCGGTATCCTCAGAGCAATGGGAATGAAGTTCAGAGAGATAATAATGATGATAGTTTATGAACAGCTTTTGGTATCAGGCGTTGCAATATTCGCCGCAATCTTTATCGGCGGCATAACAAGCGACCTGTTCGTTCCGCTGTTCCAAAGCATATTCGACGCAAGTCAGTCAGTGCCGCCGTTTGCAGTAATACCTGAGCGCAGCGACTATCTAAAGCTCTATGCAGTTATAGGTGTAATGCTGCTCACAGCCTTTGTGGTGCTTGGCAGACTTATAAAGAAGATAAAGATAAGTCAGGCTTTGAAGCTTGGTGAGGATTGATAGGAGGATTTTTTATGACAGCTTATGAAAAGCTTACAAAATGCTATGAGTGCGTAAAAAGCAAAATAGACTTTGAGCCAAAGGTAGCCCTTGTGCTTGGCTCGGGTCTTGGGGATTATGCAAATTCCATAGATGTGAAATATACCCTAAGCTATAAGGATATAGAGGGCTTTCCTACTTCCACAGTAGAGGGTCATAAGGGTCAGTTCGTTTTCGGATATGTTGGCGAAGTGCCTGTCGTTATAATGCAGGGAAGAGTGCATTATTACGAGGGTTATGCAATGGAGGACGTTGTGCTTCCTGCAAGACTTATGAGAATGTTGGGCGCAAAGGTGCTTTTCCTTACAAACGCATCAGGCGGCGTGAACGCAGGCTTCAAGGCAGGCGACTTCATGCTTATAACAGACCATATCTCTACCTTTATCCCTAACCCTCTTATCGGAAAAAATATCGATGAGCTTGGCACAAGATTTCCTGATATGAGCGAGATATACAGCAAAAAGCTCAGGGATATCATCTCAGGTGCAGCGGAAGATCTTGATATCACACTCCGTCACGGCGTTTATCTCCAGCTCACAGGACCGTCATTCGAGTCACCTGCGGAAATAAGAATGGCAAGAACTATCGGCGCAGACGCAGTGGGAATGTCCACCGCCTGCGAAGCTATCGCCGCAAATCATGCAGGCATGAAGGTCTGCGGAATATCCTGCGTGGCAAATCTCGCCGCAGGCATGACGGATAATCCTCTTACCCACGCCGAGGTGCAGGAGTGCGCAGACAAAGCAGCTCCCCTTTTCAAAAAGCTTATCACAGAGAGCATTATAAGAATAGGCAAGGAGATAGAGTAATTCACTTCTTAGTAACAGCTTTTTCAAAATATGTGTCATAAATGTGCGAAAGCGGCGGCTGATGTGTACTTTTTTGCTAAACTTTATGAAAAACTATTGACAAATCAAACGCTTTAGTTTAATATATTATTATGAAGTAAGTATCTTCAAAAAAATTATCAAGAATATGGAGAGATAATGATATGGCAAAATTTTGTGGACAGTGCGGAGCGCAGCTCAATGACAATGCAACTTTCTGCACTCAGTGCGGTGCGACAGTAGCACCTCAGCAGCCTGCACAGCAGACCGCTTCACCAATGGCAAATCTACAGCAGGCAGCAAAGAATATCGATATGAACGCTATCAAGGACGCCGTTTCTGTTGAAAACATCAAAAATCTGAAAAACAAGCCTAATAAGCTCACTATCGCAGTTTTGGCAGTTCTGCTCGTGCTTGTTATTCTGGTAGTCGTTATCCTTTGCATGATATTCGGCGGCGGAAGCTGGAAAACGCCTATCAACAATGTTATGGACGTTCTCAATGACGGCGACGGCGACGCATATCAGGAACTCATGCCTCCTTACATTAAAGACATGGCAGACGCTCTTGACGGCATCGTTGATATAAGCGATGAGGATTATGA
Source organism: uncultured Ruminococcus sp. (assembly GCA_937898375.1). Lineage (GTDB taxonomy): Bacteria > Bacillota > Clostridia > Oscillospirales > Ruminococcaceae > Hominimerdicola. Next base: position 5,276 of record CALEJX010000400.1, on the reverse strand, counting down.
TGAAGAGGCTGAAAATCAGAGAGACAGACTTACAAAGAAATACGGCGACGATGCTGAGATAAGCTATGAGGTAGTTAAAAAGACTGAGGTAGACTCAGACGATATCGACAGCTACAACGATATGTCAGATCTTGCCTCTGTGCTTAGTGCTAAAAAGGCTAAGAAGTATAAGCTCACAAAGGCTTATAAGGTAAAGATCAAGTACACTATCGAAGGTGAGGACGCTGACAAGACCGACAAGACAACAGTTGTTGTTGGTAAAATGGACGGCACATGGGTACTTCTCGACAATGGCGATCTTCCTATCAGCACAGGTTTCTAAGTTATAAAAAGATCAGTAACGGGCGGAGGTTTTCCGCCCGTTTTTGAAAATGCGGTGTTTGCACAATGAAAAAACTATCAGTGCTGTGTATGCTTTTGTGTGCGGCAATACTCTTTTGCTCCTGCGGAAAGGAAGAAAGAGCTGTCTTGGGATATGAACAGCCCGTGGCAACTTTAGTCACGGCGGCGCAGTATAGCGATACGCAGTCATATCTTTCCTGCTTTACCCCTGAGGCTGCGGCGGAGTATAAAAACAGCGACAGCTATAATGATGCCCTTGCGGAAACGCTTCTCACAAGGGGAGAAGATAAAACAGAGCTTTCTTATAAGCTAAGCGATAAAAAAGAGCTTGACAGCGACGCTGTGAAAGACCTTGAAAAAAGCTATAAGGAAAGCTATCACAAAAATGTGACTATCAAAAAAGCTGTTACGATGACAGCAAAGCTCATAGAAACTACCGACAGCGGCGAGCTGTCTGCCAGCCGTGAGATAACAGTGGTGAAAATAGAAAACAGCTGGTATATTTTTGGAAAAGTTATCGAAAAATTTGATCTCAGCCAAAAAGGCTGAGGGGATCAATAATAATATGAAAAGAGGGTATTAATATGGAAAATTGTCCAAAATGCGGTCTGCCTGTTGCTGACGGCGCAAAGTTCTGCGCTGCCTGCGGAACTAGAATGCCGCAGAAGCTTATAAAGAGCAAGGTATGCTCAGTGTGCGGAAACACACTTAATGCAGGGGCTAAGTTCTGCAACGTCTGCGGAACAGCCGTGCCGCAGGACGAAAAGCCTGCCGACGAGCATGTAGAGGAAGAGAGAAATCCTGAAATGGAGTCTATCGAAGTGCCTGAGCTGCATTTTGATGATACTCCTGTGCAAAATCAGACTATCCCGCCAACAACTCCTGATATGCCGACTATGGACAGCGTTTATCTGCCGGGTCAAGAGCCTGCAAAACCTGCACAGCCTGTTCAGCCAACAGCCGAGGAAGTTGCAATGGCTTCAAGAACTGTGGATATCCCACAGACGCCAACAGTTGCGGAAACTCCAAACGTTGCACCACAGTCTCAGCCTGAAAGAGTTCTCACACCTGAGGGCTATCAGCAGCCTGCTCAGCCTGTGAACAATGCAATGCCGCAGATGAATCAGGGCGGTCAGCCTATCCAGCCAAATCAGATGAATCAAATGAACGGCGTGACCCCTGGAAAGGGCGCAGGCGCACTTGTTCCGATAATACTTATCATTCTTATACTTGCTGTTATCTGCGTTGACGTTTTCTGGCTTTTCAGAGATCAGATATTCGGCAAAAAGGACGAAAGCTCAAATGGCTGTGCAGTGATAACACTGGCAGACGAGGCTGACGATACAGCTGACGGAGCATTTTTCTTTGAGGAATAGAATATAATATAAAAAGGGACGTTTTAAAGCGTCCCTTTTTTGTGTATCAATATTGTGACTGCGTAAAATATAACGTGTGTGACTGCGTAAAATATAACGTGTGTGATTGCGTAAAATACGACGGGCGTGACTGCGTAAATATAGCGGGCGACCAAAGGTCGCTCCTACTTTTAGTCTTTCATGCTCTCTATTATCTCGTTAGCCTTTTTGTAGATAACAGCAGGCTCTTCGCCTATCTTAAACTCGCCGTCCTCATAAAGCACCTTACCAGCACACATCGTAAGCTTTACGTTCTGCTTTGATCCGCTGTAAACAAGGTTTTTGCCTATGTTGTTAAGAGGCTGCATATTAGGCTGAAAAAGGTCTATAACGATAAGGTCAGCCTGCTTGCCCTCTGCGATAATGTCGCAGTCAGAAAGTCCCATTGCCCTTGCAGAGCCTACAGTTGCCGCTTTCAGTACCGAGTCAGCAGGGCAGGCGGAAGCGTCGTCGCAAGCAATTTTCTGCAAGCCTGTCATAAGGAACATTTCCCTGAACATATCAAGACAGTTGTTGCTTGCAGGGCCGTCTGTTCCGATAGCGATATTTATTCCCATATCCTGCATTTTAACGATAGGCGCAATGCCGCTTGCAAGCTTTACATTAGAGCCTGCGCAGTGAACAGCCCATACGCCCTTGTTTTTGAATATCTCAAGATCCTTGTCGCTCATGTGAACGCAGTGGAAACCTGCGCCGCCGAAGTCGAAAATGCCGAAGCTGTCAAAAAGCTCAGTTGGCGTAACGCCGTATTTCTCTATGCACTCTCTTACTTCCTTTGCAGTTTCCGAGTTGTGCATTGCAACAGGCGCTTTGTATTTTGCCGCAAGCTTACCAACGCCCTCAATAAGTTCCTTTTCGCAGGTGTATTCTGCATGGAAACCAAGCATAAAGCTTATAAGAGGGTCTTTGCCATTGTATTTCAGATAGTTGTTTTCAAGCCTTTCAAGATTTGACTTGTCACCGCTTACCGCACCGCAAAGCACAGAGCGGAAACCGCTTTCCATGCAGGCTTTTACATAATCGTCAAGCTCAAAGTACATATCAAATGTCGCCGTGCAGCCTGTTGTGAGATATTCAAGTATGGCAAGCTTTGTGAGCCAGTAAACTTTCTCTCCGTCAAGTTTTGCTTCCATTGGAAATATCTGCTTGAAAAGCCAATCCTGCAACGGCATATCGTCAGCATATGAACGCAGAAAAGTCATTGCCGAGTGAGTGTGCGCATTTTTGAATGACGGCATAAGAAGATTGCCCTTAAGGTCATATTCACATTCAAAAACCTTTCCGTCAAGCTCCTCTGCCGTCGGCTTGCCAACGAAAACTATCTTGTCCTCTTCTGTCCAGACTTCTATATCCTGTGTTTCTATGCCATTGGCAAGTGTCATTACCCTGCCGCCGAAAAATCTTATCATGGCTTCTTATCCTCCCTTACTCTATTTCAAGAACAGCCGTCTGCTCGCCGTGGCGTGAAATAACTCTCGGCACTCTCGCAGATATTCCGCAAACCATCTCATAGCCTATAGTGCCAGTCATTTTGCCGATATCGTCAGCGGTTATCCTCTCATTTCCCTGTGCGCCTATGAGAACAGCCTCGTCTCCAGCCTTTACGTCCTCTACCTCAGTTACATCACACATGAACTGATCCATACATATCCTGCCTGTGATAGGGCATTTCTTTCCGTGGATAAGCACATATCCCTTGTTTGAAAGTGCCCTCGGATATCCGTCCGCATAGCCTGCCGTAACAGTTGCAAGCTTTACCTTGCCATTTGCTGTGTAAGTCCTGCCGTAGCTTACGTCAGTTCCCTTGTCTATGTATTTTACCTGCGCAACAGCCGCCTTAAATTCCATAGCAGGCTTTGGTTCAAAAGGCAGAGCCTTTGCAGGGTGGGGATAAAGTCCGTAAAGTATTATGCCCAGTCTTGCAAGAGAACTTCTCTCGTTGTAATAGTAAACTCCTCCTGCTGAGTTGAGAAAATGTACCTTGTCAAGATGAAGTCCCTCAGCCTCGCATTTGTCAGCCACTGAAAGTATCTTCTCCGTCTGCGCCTTTGTGTATTCCTCGTCCTGCTCTCTCAGGCTGTCAGCCACCGCATAGTGTGTGAAAATGCCCTCCAGCGCAATGTTTTCAAGCTGTGATATCTCTTTAAGCTCGCCGTATATCTTGTCAGTTTCCCCGTGTAGACCTATCCTAGTCATGCCCGTGTCGATAGCGGCGTGTATGCGTACCTTGCCGTCAGCGTTTTCTGAAAGGGCTTTGGCATATGAAAGCTCCGTGCAAGCCTGAATGATGTCAAGCTTTGTGAGCCACTTGGCATTCTCAGGAGGAGTGTAGCCCAAAATAAGTATCTCGCCCTTTATGCCCATATCCCTGAGCCTGTGGGCTTCGTGTATGTTCGATACCGCAAACCAGTGAATGTTCATCTCGTTTTCAAGAAACGGCACTACCCCATTGTCAAAATGTCCGTAGCAGCTCGCCTTTACAACGCACATTATGTCCGTTTTTTCCCCTATGAGCCTGCGGTATTCTTTCAGATTGTATTCAATACTGTCAAGATTTACCTCGGCCCATGCTCTCTTCAAAAAATCCATTTTATTTTTCTTCCCTTTCGGTTTTATAATTGTGCCTTTGCACAAAATATTTGTCATTTTCTATTGAAAAAGATAAATCAATGTGTTATAATGTTCTTATCATGGGCATTGTGTTGCCCGCTCTTTCAGGAGGCTTTGATGTGAGTAATATCGTCCCCGCAGATGAATTTTTCTGCAACCGAGATACCTCTTGCTGCTTTACAGGTCATAGGGACAGGGATCTGCCTTTCGGCGGCGATGTCCATAAGCAGGGCATGAAAAATCTCCTGAGTATGCTCGTCCTAATGATAAAGGAAGCATATAACGACGGCTGCCGCACTTTTATATCAGGTATGTCAAAAGGTATCGACCTGCGCTGCGCAGAGATAGTCCACAGCCTTTCGGCTCAGCCTGAATATAAAGATATGAAGCTCGTGTGCGTTCTGCCCTATGCAGGTCAGCACACAGAAATGAAAACGCCCTTGGACAGCTATACATATTCGCTCATTTTGAACTCTTGCAGTGCAGTTGTGATAACAAGTCCCAAGTATGAAAAGGGCTGTTATAAAAAGCGAAACAGCTTTATGGTGGATCATTCCTCACGTTTGATCGGGGTCATAAAAGAGAAAGCCAAAGGCTCAGGCACTTTGCAGACCATAAACATGGCAAAGCGTGCAGGTCTAAAGCTCAACGTCATATACCTTGACGATAACCCTGTTTTTTATATCGACTCAGACTCAAACAGCCGTCCTATTTAGTTTACACCTAAATTGAAAATTGTTCAATAGTTTTCGTGAATTTTTCCGAAAAAGTTTATATATGAAAAATCGGCGGGCGGTATGCCTGCCTGTATATATTTGAAAGTAAGGAGATCAATAACATGGCTCAGACGAAAGCTCACAAGAAAAAAAGAAGATCTCAGGCTCCTATCGCTCTGGTCTACTTCATAAC
>CALEJX010000399.1 GCA_937898375.1 uncultured Ruminococcus sp. | reverse complement strand
TTGTTAAGCTCTATCTCAGCGTCAGTACCCTCCTGATTATAGATAGAAACGGAAGCTTCTACCTTTCCACGGGAGATACCGCTTTTAAGAAAGCCTTTCAGCTTTTCGTCAAGATAGCCGTAGACTCTTGGAGTTCTCGAAGTAAATTCATAATATCTGTGGTTTACAGAGCGTATCTCAACGATTATCTCTCTGCCGTTTGCCACAACGTGCTCTCTGCCGAAACCGGTCATGCTTTTTATCATAGCATACCCGTCCTTTCATATAATAATATCTATGTTATCCGCTTGGTACTTAACATAGTACATCAAATTATATTATAACATCAAGCTCCGTAAATAGCAATAGTTTTTCACATTTATTTAAAATTATATTTACTTAAATTTTATATATTCTGAAGTATATCCAGCAGTGACGAGCCTATATAGATATGAGGGTATTTCTCAAAATCTTCCTTAGTTGTCGAACCTGTTGTTACCCCTGCAAAATCTACCCCTGCGTTCTGAGCAGTTTCAGCGTCGATATAGCTGTCGCCTATATAAAGCACATCCGACTTATCAGCACCGAAGCGCTCTATTATCAGGTCAAGTCCCTGCGGGTCAGGCTTTGCCTTTGTGACGTCTTCTCCGCCAACTATGATATCCACAGGGAACGAGCCTGCCTGCTCATTGAAAGTATTGACTATTCTATAGCGATATTTCGTGGAAACTATGCCGACTTTTACTCCTGCATTCTGCAAGGTCTGCAAGATAGCGATAGTATCGTCATAAAAATATGTTTTCTTCACCATTACTTCGTCTGCCTTTTTTACATAAGCCTTGCGCATATCCTCACGCTGAGGATTGTTCGGCGTGTCTGTCAGCAGGTCGAAAGCGTCCACAAGGGTCAGACCTATGGTGTTGTATATAGTCCTATCGTCCTTTGGCGGATAGCCGAACTCTTTCAAAACGTGCTTAAAGCACTCTAGAATACCCTCGGAAGAGTCTGCAAGGGTGAGGTCGAAATCGAAAATAAAATATCTGTATTTGCTCATAATAAACTCCTTTTCAAACAGCAAGGGCAACCCTTTTCGGATTGCCCTGTATTTTATTCAACTGTAACTGATTTTGCAAGGTTTCTCGGCTTGTCAACATCGTTACCTCTGAGGACCGAGGTATAGTAAGCAATAAGCTGCAAAGGAACGACTGTCAGCATAGGCATGAGCAGATCGTCTATTGTCGGCAGATCTATCTTATAATCTGCCACCTCATCATCAACGTTGATATATCCGTGAGTAACAAGGATAACATATGCTCCTCTTGCCTTAACTTCCTTGACGTTGCTTATAGTCTTGTCAAGAAGCTCTCTCTGTGTTGCAACTGCGATAACAGGCATATTGTTTGTTACCAGTGAGATAGTACCATGCTTAAGCTCGCCTGCGGCATATGACTCAGAGTGGATATATGATATCTCTTTAAGCTTCAATGAACCTTCCATTGAAAGGGCATAGTCAAGACCTCTTCCGATATAAAGAAGATTTTCCTTGTTTACAAGCTGTGAAGCAACATACTGACAATTGTCAGGTGTTTTAAGAACGACTTCAAGCATATTAGGAACGTTCTGAAGCTCTGCTGTAAGTCTCATGCACTCCTCTTTTGAGATCGCACCATGAGCGTATGCGATTGCAAAGCTCAGAAGATAGAATACAGAAAGCTGAACGATATAAGCCTTTGTGGAAGCTACGGATATCTCAGGACCTGCATGGGTGTAAAGCACCATGTCAGACTCTCTTGCGATAGACGAACCTTTTACGTTTACGATAGAAAGTGTTTCAGCACCCCTCTCTTTAGCCATTCTAAGGGCTGCAAGAGTATCGGCGGTTTCGCCTGACTGTGAAACAAGTATAACAAGGTCGCCCTTTGCGATGATAGGGTCTCTGTATCTGAACTCAGAAGCCATATCAACTGTGACAGGTATCCTGCCTATCTTTTCAAGCACATACTTGCCCACAAGACCTGCATGCATAGCAGTACCGCAGGCAACAACGAATATGTTGTTATAGCCTTTGAGCTTGTCATATGTAAGACCACATTCTTCAAGGTTTGGCATTCCGTCAACTATTCTTGGTGTGATAGTTGTCTTTATAGCTGTTGGCTGTTCGTGTATCTCTTTGAGCATAAAGTGAGCATATCCGCCCTTTTCAGCGGCTTCCATGTCAAAGTCAGCAACGAGCATCTCTTTCTCAACATGCATTCCGTGAACGTCAAAGAACTCTGCTTTGCCGTCATCAAGAACGGCTATCTCGTTTTCGTCAAGAAGATAGTAATTCTTTGTATACTTAAGTATTGCAGGCACGTCAGAAGCTATGAAAGCTTCGTCCTCACCAACTGCCACGATAAGCGGAGAATCCTTTCTCACTGCATATATTCTTCTTGGAAAATCCTTGAATATGATACCGAGAGCATAAGAGCCTTCTATCTCTCCAAGAACTTTCTGTATCGCCGCCATAGGGTCGCCCTCATAGTAATAGTCAAGAAGCTTTGCAACTGTTTCTGTATCTGTCTGAGACTCAAAGGTATAGCCCTTTTTTAGCAGGAAATCCTTGATAGTTCTGTAGTTTTCGATTATACCATTATGAACTATAGAAAGATTAGCATTTCCGTGAGGGTGTGAATTTATATCAGACGGCTCGCCGTGTGTAGCCCAGCGTGTGTGACCTATGCCGCAAGTACCATTTAGCCAACCCTCTCTTTTGAGCTTTTCTTCAAGGTCAGCAAGTCTGCCCTTTGTCTTTTTTGTTTTGATAACATCGTCCTCAAAAACAGCTATTCCTGCTGAATCATAACCTCTGTATTCAAGCTTTGACAGTGAGTCGAGCAGCACCTTTGTGCAATCCTTTTTTCCCACATAGCCTACTATTCCGCACATGGATAAACAGCTCCTTTCATTCTTATCTGTTTAATTTGTTAAATATCATTAAATTTCTTATATTTTTCCAAACTGTTCTCGTATAAATATAATATATCATATCACATTTTGCATGAAAAAGCAATAGCAAATGCAAAAATTAGCGAAAAGTACTGTTAAACTCGAAAAAAATATGTTATAATTAGGTCAGCAAAACTAAAACGCTAAAACTTATCATAATATAATATTTTTACAGGAGGTCCATTATGTCAAAGGTAACAGAACTTAAAGACAAATTTGTTGAGATCTACACAGGAAACATAAAGCGCCCAGGTTCGGAAAAGCTTCTCAATTATCTGCTTTCAGAAAGCAGCGACTTCTTTGTTGCGCCTGCCTCCACAAGATATCACGGGGCATACGAGGGCGGCTTATGCGAACACAGCATACACGTTTACGAATGCCTGAAAAGCTATCTGGAGCGTGAGCGTGTAAAGGAAGATTACCACATGGAATATTCTGACGAAAGTATTGCTATCGTTTCACTGCTTCACGACATCTGCAAGGTAAATCTTTACAGAGTAAGCTACCGCAATGCCAAGAATGAGCAGGGTGTGTGGGAGAAAGTTCCATACTATGAATTTCACGAAACACTGCCTTATGGTCACGGCGAAAAGTCTGTTTACATAGTCAGCAGCTATATGCGCCTGACCCGTGAGGAAGCAATGGCTATACGCTGGCACATGGGATTTTCAGGGGAAGAAAACAAGAATAATATCGGTCTTGCCCTTGAAATGTACCCTCTTGCGCTGGCGACACACATTGCAGATATGGAGTCTACCTTTTATATAGAGGGCGGCAAGGCGTGAGGATACTTATTGACGCCGACGGCTGTCCTGTTACGAATATTGCCGTTTCTATAAGCAAAAGCCATGGGCTTGAATGTATCATAGTTTGCGACAGCTCGCACATTTTCAGCTCTGACTATGCCAAGGTGATAACTGTTGACAAAGGAGCAGACAGCGCCGACATGAAGCTTGTGAACATTGCGCAAAAGGGCGATATCGCCGTGACGCAGGATTACGGGCTTGCGGCGATGTGCCTTGCAAGAAACGTTCTTGCTCTCGACCAAAACGGCAGGATATATGACAGCTCCAACATTGACGCACTTCTCCTATCAAGGCATACTGCAAAGAAGATACGAAGAAGCGGCGGCAGGCTCAAAGGTCCGCCAAAGCGTACCAAACAGCAGGACGAGGATTTCAAGGCAGCTCTCACTAAACTGATCGAAGATAATATTAATTTTATGTAAAATATGCACAAAATATATAGAATTTCGCAGAAAATTGTGTTACAATCAAACTATAGTTTTATAGAAAAGAGGTTTTCACAATGAACATAGACAAGATTTTGAAAGAACTCACACTTGAAGAAAAAGCTTCATTGTGCTCAGGCTCTGATTTCTGGCACACTGAGGAGATAAAAAGGCTGGATATACCTAGCATAATGGTGTCTGACGGTCCTCACGGACTTAGAAAAATGCGTGATGATACAGACAATCCTAACGAAGCTATCAAGGCGGTATGCTTCCCATGTGCCTGCGCACTTGCCTGCTCTTTTGACAGAAAGCTGCTCACCACATTGGGCAAGGCTCTGGGAGAGGAGTGTCAGGCGGAGGACGTTTCTGTTATCCTAGGCCCAGGCTGTAACATAAAGCGTTCACCGCTTTGCGGCAGAAACTTTGAATACTTCTCAGAAGACCCATATCTTGCTTCACAGCTTGCCACAGCACACATAAAAGGCGTTCAGAGCAAAGGTGTTGGAACTTCACTGAAGCACTTCGCAATGAACAATCAGGAAACAAGACGTATGAGCTACTCTGCCAACGTTGATGAGAGAACGTTCCATGAGATATATTTAAGCGCTTTTGAAACACCTGTCAAGGAAGCAAAACCTTGGACAGTGATGTGTTCATACAACCGCATAAACGGCGAATATTCCTCACAAAACAAGCTTCTGCTCACTGATATACTTAGAAACGAATGGGGCTATGAGGGTCTTGTTGTAAGCGATTGGGGTGCAGTTGATGACAGACCCCTTGGCATAGCCGCAGGACTTGACCTTGAAATGCCTACCAGCAATGGCAAGAATGACGAGCTTATCATAGAAGCCGTAAACAACGGCACTCTTTCCATGAAAGACCTTGACAAGGCTGTGAGAAACGTGCTTACACTTATTCAGAAAGCCGAGGACGGCTATGCCCCTGCAACAAAATGGGACAAAGAGAAACAGCATGACCTTGCAGGCAAGATAGAATCTGAATGTGCAGTATTGCTTAAAAATGATGATAAGATACTGCCCCTTGACAAGTCTGCAAAGATAGCTTTTATTGGTGAATTTGCCGACAAGCCACGTTATCAGGGCGGCGGAAGCTCTCACATAAACTCATTCAAGGTAACATCTGCTCTTGAAGCTGTCAAGGGCATGGATAATATTACATATGCTCAAGGTTTCGTTACCGACCCTGACGAAACTGTTGACGAGCTTCTTGATGAAGCTGTGGAGCTTGCAAAGAGCAGCGACGTTGCCGTTATTTTTGCAGGCTTGCCTGAAAGCTTTGAATCTGAGGGCTTTGACAGGAAGCATATGAGAATGCCTGATTGCCAGCTCAAACTCATTGATGAAGTCGCAAAGGTGAACAAGAACGTTGTTATCGTGCTCCACAACGGCTCGACTGTTGAAATGCCGTTTGCAGATAAGGTAAAGGGCATACTTGAAATGTATCTTGGCGGTCAGAACGTCGGCACGGCTGAAAAGGCTCTGCTCTTTGGAGATGCCAATCCTAGCGGAAAGCTTGCGGAAACTTTCCCTGAGAAGCTTTCTCACAATCCGTCTTATCTTAATTTCCCGGGAAATATGGACGATGTTGACTATGCCGAGGGCATTTTCGTGGGATACAGATACTATGATGAAAAAGGTATAAAGCCGCTGTTTCCGTTCGGTCACGGACTTTCATACACAACGTTTGAATACAGTAATCTCACCATTTCAGAAAACGAGATAAAGGACGACAAGACGTTGACAGTTAAGGTGGACGTAACAAACACTGGGGACAGAGCCGGCATGGAGGTAGTTCAGCTTTATGTTTCCGACAAGGAAAGCTCAGTGCGCAGACCTGTTCGTGAGCTTAAAGGCTTTGAGAAGCTTTTCCTTAAAGCAGGCGAGACCAAAAAGGCTGTGTTCCACCTTGACAAGCGTTCGTTCGCATACTATGAGCCTGATATCCACGATTGGTTCGTTGAATACGGCGAGTTTATTATCGGGGCAGGCTCTTCTTCAAGAGATATCAGACTTTCGGCTTCTGTTTATGTATCTTCCGACACAAAGCTCCCTGTACATTTCACACTGAACACCACTTGTGGCGAAATAAATTCTATCCCTGAGGGCAAAGCAATGTTCAAGGAGATATTCGATCAGATAGATTGCGGCTTTGGCGACACGGCTTCTGACGATCTGGGAGCTTCCGCAAAGGAAATGCAGGAGTCTATGATAAGAGATATGCCGCTTAGGACGCTTGTTACATTCACGAACATTCCTGAGATAACGAGAGCTAAGATGTCAGAAATGGTGGAAAATCTCAACGAAATGCTTGCAGAAAAATAATCACTTATGGACAGCAAGTCAGACAGAATAAAAGGCGAAACGCCGCAAGAGACAGAAAGCGGCGTTTCAAAAATA
>CALEJX010000398.1 GCA_937898375.1 uncultured Ruminococcus sp. | reverse complement strand
TGGCCCTTTGGGAGAAATCCCCCTTCTCCCCCGCCGAGGGCATAACAGCCCCCGTGCCCATTAGCATTGCCGCCATAACAACCGCCGCTGTTATCTTCATACCATTCTTCATAAAAAGCACCTCTCCCGATCCTCTATAATTCCCCATATCTCAGGGTGATATTACATAATACCATAAAACCAAATATTTGTCAATACTTTTGCAAAAAAAGCGTCAAATATTCTGCAAAATTCTGTAGGGGCGAACACTGTTCGCCCGTCAAAGCAACAAACCATATGCCACATCTTTACCCAATAAAAAAGCACAACCCTCATTAAAGAGAGCTGTGCTATAATTTGTTACATCACCTAAATGTAGGGTAACAGCGCATTTCTGTTTCACAGAAATGCGACGTCCCACTTATCTACATATCGGCATCAATTACCCATTCTTCTTGCTGTCATTTTCTCTTATCTCAACACGGCGTATCTTACCGCTGATAGTCTTAGGCAGCTCGTCCACGAACTCAACTATTCTAGGATACTTGTAAGGCGCAGTTGACTGCTTAACATAGTTCTGAAGCTCCTTAGCAAGCTCAGGAGAAGCAGTGTAGCCCTTTGCAAGCACGATAGTAGCCTTTACAACCTTGCCTCTGATAGGGTCATCAGCTGCAGTGATAGCGCATTCCAAAACTGACGGATGTTCCATAAGGATACTCTCTATCTCGAAAGGTCCTATACGATAACCGGAAGCCTTGATAAGATCGTCCGTTCTTCCAACATACCAGTAGTAGCCGTCATCGTCCATGTATGCCGTGTCGCCCGTGTGATACATACCAAATCTCCAAGCGTTGTCTGTTGCCTCAGGGTTTCTGTAATACTCCTTGAACAGCGCAGGGTTCTCGCCTCTCTTAGCGTAAACAACTATCTCGCCTGTCTCGCCTACCTTAACAGGCTTGCCCTCGCTGTCAACGATACCTATATTGTAAAGTGGTGTAGGCTTGCCCATTGAGCCTGGCTTTGGCTCCATGCCGTAAAGATTGCCCACAAGCACAGC
>CALEJX010000397.1 GCA_937898375.1 uncultured Ruminococcus sp. | reverse complement strand
GTGTTATTATAAAGCTTTTATCCAAGCCTTTTAAATACAGGCATAACGTCAAGAGGTGCAGGAACGGTAACTGTCTGACCGCCGTCGTAGATCTTCTTGTCGGAAATATTCTCCCATTTGCCCTTTGGCAGGTATACGCTGCGCTCTCTTGCGCCAAGCTCCATAACAGGGGCAACAAGATAATCGCTGCCGAACATATACTGTTCCGGAAGCTCCCAGCACTTTTCATCATCAGGGAACTCAAAGAACATCGTGCGGATGAGCGGAGTGCCTGTTTTCGCTGTTTCCTTCATAAGACCTGCAATATAATCCTTCATTGAAAGACGTATATCCAGCCATTTCTTCATTATCTCAAAAGCTTCTTCACCATAGCTCCAAAGCTCGTTAGGGTGACCTGTGAAGAGATATCCGCCGCCAAAATCACGGTCATCAAGCTTCGGAATATCCCAATCAGGACCACGGTCTCCGTGCATACGCAGTATAGGGCAGAACACGCCGTACTGATACCAGCGTATAAGAAGCTCCTTAAAATCAGGATCCTTCCAGTTTTCTGTCATAAATCCGCCTATATCGGTAGTCCACCATGGAATACCTGCAAGACCCATATTCTGCCCAGCGATCACCTGATCCTTGAATGATTCAAAGTTGGATTGGATATCGCCCGTCCATACCAGCGTTCTATACTTCTGACTTCCTACCCATGCTGAGCGGCAGAGGTTTACTGCTTCATGATCTCCCTCAGCTTCCTGACCATTATAGAATGCCTCAACGTATTTTTTCGGGTACTCGCAACCTACCTTTGAGCTTCGTCCTGTATAATAGCGGCAGTTTTCAAAATCATATGTAGTGCTGTCAGGTTCGGAATTATCCAGCCAGAAAAGGTCAATGCCCAGGTCACGATAATTCTGCTTGCATTTGTTCCATACAAATTCCTGCGCCTCGGGATTGAAGAAGTCAACAGTGCCGCAATCGCCCTGATAATCGTAAGTCTGCATCGAGCCTATATCCGTTGTGCTGATAAGTGCTTTTTGTTCCATTTCGTAATAATTTTCACTGCGCTTATCCACCGACGGCCAAACAGATACCATAACTTTAGTTCCCATAGCGTGAAGCTCATCTGTCATTGCCTTTACAGCGTCTTTGCTCCAGTACTTTTCGTCAAATCTCCAATCGCCCTGATACGGCCAGTGGAAAAAGTCGATAACTATTACGTCAAGCTTTATGCCAAGCTCTTTGTATTTTCTTGCAACTTCAAGTACCTCGTCAGGGGTGCGGTAACGAAGCTTGCACTGCCATAGTCCAAGATAGTCTTTGCTCATAACAGGGGCTCTGCCGACACATTCAGTATAGTTTGTTACAAGCTGAGCAGGGGTATCGTCCGCTGTTATCCAGTAGTCCACCATATCGCTTTCATCGGATATCCACTTTGTGATATTTGTGCCGAAAGCAGCTTCGCCTGTTGCAGGGTTGTTCCATAGCATACCATAGCCCTTGCTTGATATCAGGAAAGGAACGCTGACCTGAGAATTTCTCTGTTCAAGAGGAAGAACTGTGCCTTTGAGGTCAAGTATAGGCATCTGATACTGTCCCATGCCATAAAGCTTCTCATTAGGGTCTGACTCAAAGCGAACTGTTATCTTAAAGTCATCAGAAGCAAGTCCTTTATACTCACGGGATCTTATCTTATAGCAGATAGCTTCCTTGCGTATGGAGCCGTTATAAAAGCTGTAATATTCCTGCAAAACAAGCTCGTTGTCCTTATAAAAGCATATTATGCCGACGCCGTTGATAGTCGCCTTTATCTTACCGTTTACTATCTCTGCTGTTTCATTTTTGCTGTCTATAGATATTTTGGCGTTGTGCTCCACCTTTTCTGTTAGAGCGTGTGCATCTTCGGGAAGTTTTTTCAAAAGCGTTGTTCTTACACGCAAAGCATTTTTGCCCCAGCCCTCAATGCGGATAGTTTCATTTCTTGACCGTGCGATAAGCGCACCGTCTTCTTCAATAAATCTTATCATCATGATACCTCCTGTAAAATTTGAGTATTGACGGTCCATATAATTTGTATTATAATTATAACATCAAAAAGTGCAGACAGGTATAATTATATTACCTAAAACTATGAAAATATCGTCAACCGAGGTATGAAAATGTCAATAGTTGATTATAGCGTGCTGAAAAATGAAGATAACGGCGCTGAACCGCCTTTCAAATCTGACGAATCGGGGCTGCACGGAACAGCTGATTTTCCAATAGCCGTTTACAACGCCGATGTTACGAA
>CALEJX010000396.1 GCA_937898375.1 uncultured Ruminococcus sp. | reverse complement strand
GCCGAAGCGCCCAGCGCTCTTACCTTGCCTGCCTTTACAAGCCCGTCAAGAGCCGCCATTGTTTCCTCAATTGGCGTATCATAGTCAAAGCGGTGAATTATATAAAGGTCAAGATAGTCAGTGCCGAGCCTTTTTAAAGTGCCGTCTATCTCACGCTCTATGGCGGCTTTTGAAAGCCTGCCCTCGTTGAAATAGACCTTTGAAGCTATCAGAACTTTGTCCCTCTCAGTGAGCTTTTTCAGCGCCTTGCCCAAATATTCCTCGCTTGTACCCTGAGAGTAGCAGTTTGCGGTATCAAAGAAATTTATCCCAAGGTCAAGGGCGTGAGCAATGACCTTTTCGCTCTCGTTCTCATCAAGAGTCCAATCGTGCATAGTGCCTGCCTTGCCGAAGCTCATACAGCCTATACAGAGCTTTGAAACTGTGATATCCGTATTGCCAAGCTTTGCGTATTCCATGGTTTGCTCCTCCTTTATCATATTCCCAGAAGCCTTTTGACTTCCGCCAAGGTTATCTCGTAGGCTGTCGGAAAGGTGTATTTCACCCCTGCAAGCTCCATAGCCTCACGCTGTTTGTCTGTCACAGAGGTGTAAGGATAAATGCCGAACATAAAAGGGAAAAATGAATATACGAAATCGTGGATATCCCCCGCTGTCATGTCAGGAAAGAAATGCTCAAGGCAAGCCCTGACTTCTTCAAGGGCATTTCCATACGCTACCTTAAACTCAACCAGCCTTTCCATGCGGCTGTGTTCCTCCATATCATAGTGATTCATGGAAAGCAGTTTCAGAAGCGTTCCACGCTGAGTAAGTGAAAAGGCAAGTTCATGTGCAAAATCAGCTCTGCTCATTGTATCGTTCCCCTCACGAAGCGTTCTCAGCGCACCTGTCCAAAGCTCATATTCTCTCTGCATAAGGGCGAGGAAAATTTCCTCTTTTGTGCGAAAATAGTTATACACCGACGTTCTTGTGAAAGACGTTGCGTTACCTATCTCTTTTATGGTGATATCCTTGAAATTCATGGTCTGATAAAGCTTTTCGCAGGCGTTTATTATCTCGTCTTTCCGTGCATTAGTAAGCTTTTCCGAGCCTTTTGGCATTCTCCTCACCTCTTACGTTTTATTCTGACACACTGTCAGAATATCTTTGACTATATTATAGCACTATTCTGACACGGTGTCAATAAGTTTTTGCAAAAGAAAAAGCCACCGCAAAGGGTGACTTCAGTCTGTCAAAGAACGCTCAAATAACGGGCGAACGCTGTTCGCCCCTACATATAAACAGCGTATTTA
>CALEJX010000395.1 GCA_937898375.1 uncultured Ruminococcus sp. | reverse complement strand
GCTTTGCAGCTATGATGTCGCTAACTGCTTATGCTTCAGGCGATGTTGCGGGAGCGGTCACAAGCACCTGGACTACGGCAAGATCGCAAATAGTGTCGGTGGTGAACAATGTTGTTTTTCCGTGCCTTGATGTTATCCTTGCGGTATTGCTGTTTGTGAAGATAGGTGCGATGTATATGGACTACCGCAAGCACGGACAGATAGAATGGACTCCTGTTGCGATAATCTTCGCCTGCCTCATATTCAACCTTACCGCTCCGCTGTATATATGGTCTATTGTGTAAGGAGGTATGACAAATGAAGAATATTCTTATATTCGCTGCACTGTCTGCGGTGATCCTTACAGGCTGCGGAAATATCTCGCCGCCCTTCAAAGCCGAGCAGACAACGGTCACAACAGCCGCACCGACAGTAAGTGCGGCTGCCTCTTCGGAGGCTGAAAGTACCGTCGATGAAGAACAGGTGAAGTCTAATACTTTTATTGCGGAGTTTTTTGACTCAAATATATGCTTTGCGGATGTTTCTGAGATCGTCACCGAATCGCTGAAAGGCTGTTCCTTTGAGAACGAAATTGATAACTCCAACGGTGTGAATAAAATTACTTTGAAAGGCTCAAACGGCGGCGGAATGATCGATGTTCTGTGTATTGATTTAAGTCAGAGTAATCTTGATTACGATATGGAATATATCCTCGAAAACTTCGGAGATTATTACTTCAATCAGACATCCGCACAGATGAGCGGTATCACTGAGGACGATTTTGTGTCCAATTACAGAATGACAAGCAGCGTTGTATCAAAGGGAAAATATCAGCGTTATGCGTCGATTCAGAAAACTGACGGAATGGCGTCGCAGTTCGGGTACACGGAAACCTACGCTGTGCTTTCGGAGAACAAGCTAACTGTGGTTTCGGGTGCATTTCTCAGTTCGGATATGATGGAAAGGCAGAGCTTTTCGCAGCTGATGAGTCAGTTTGTGGAGAATGTGAAGTACTGATTTAAAATGAAAAAAGGGCTGAGGTTGGCTCAGCCCTTTGGTTTTGGGGAGTATAAATCAGAATTTATATATTAAATACTTCTTTTGCGTATGATGTCCACCCACCATGTGTAATCATTACGCAAATTACAGCAAGTGTTATATACAATACGATAGGGATAAGCAGATATGCCTTGCCTTTACTCAATGTTTTCCGAAATACATAGATATTTGAGGGAAATGATAAAGCAAGCCAAATCAGTAGCTCAATACAGCCAAGCATAATAGAAACATCTTTCTCCGAGCCTAAATCATAGCTATAGCCTTTTGAATGTCCAGTTATATCAAGAAAAATCCAACCGAAACATATTGGAAATGAAAATGCAATAAAACTCGTCCAGAGAAAATTCAGACAATAGATAATTTTACTTTTCATGGCTATCTCCTACAAATTTCGATTTATGTTATTATCCATTATACCACACCAACCTCGAAAAATCAACCCTAGTAAACAGAAAGCAGGTGATAAAGTGCCATACATCCCATTCACAGACGAACAAAAAGTCCTTGCCAACAGCGTGAATCTCGAAGAATTC
>CALEJX010000394.1 GCA_937898375.1 uncultured Ruminococcus sp. | reverse complement strand
TGAGGAAACTGTGCTTAAAAAGGAAACTGATAAGCTTGCAGTCGAACATCTCCATGAGGTGCAGAAAGAGCTTTCGGAAATGCGTGAGCAGTTCAATGAGATGAAAGCTAAATGGGAGAACGAGAAGTCTGCTATCTCTAAGGTACAGAAGCTCCGTGAAGATATCGAGCAGTGCTCAAAAGATATCGAGAAAGCAGAGCGTGAATATGACCTTAACAAGCTTGCTGAGCTGAAATACGGCAAAATGGCCGACCTGCAGAAGCAGCTTGCCGAGGAAGAAGAAAAGGCAGAGAAGTCAAAGACAAAGAATACTCTCCTTAGAGATAAGGTAACAGAGGAGGAGATAGCAAGGATCATCTGCCGTTGGACAGGTATCCCTGTTGCAAAGCTTATGGAGGGCGAACGTGAGAAGCTTCTCCACCTGCCTGATATCCTCCACGAGAGAGTTATCGGTCAGGACGAAGCTGTCGAGCGTGTGTCTGAGGCTATCATGAGATCCCGTGCAGGTATCGCAAATCCAAATCAGCCAATAGGTTCGTTCCTGTTTTTAGGTCCAACAGGCGTTGGTAAAACAGAGCTTGCAAAAACACTTGCGCAGGCATTGTTTGACGATGAGAACAATATCGTTCGTATCGATATGTCGGAGTACATGGAGAAATTCAGCGTAAGCCGTCTTATCGGAGCGCCTCCGGGATATGTAGGCTATGAGGAGGGCGGTCAGCTCACCGAGGCTGTAAGAAGGAAGCCTTATTCAGTAGTTCTACTTGATGAGATCGAAAAGGCTCACCCTGACGTTTTCAATATCCTTTTGCAGGTGCTTGATGACGGACGTATCACAGACTCACAGGGCAGAACAGTTGACTTCAAGAACACTATCATAATCCTCACTTCAAACCTTGGCTCGCCATATATCCTCGAGGGTATCACACCTGAGGGCGAGATATCTCAGGAAGCTAAGGACAAGGTGGACGCTCTGCTGAAACAGCAGTTCAGACCTGAGTTCCTTAACAGACTTGACGATATCATCTACTACAAGCCTCTTATGAAGAACGAGATCTATAAGATCGTTGACCTTATGCTCGCTGAGCTTAACAAGCGTCTTGAAGACAAGAGACTTAGCCTTGAGGTAACAGACGCCGCTAAGGAGGCTATCGTAAATCAGGGCTACGATCAGAACTTTGGTGCAAGACCTCTCAAGAGGTTTATCCAAAGACGCATCGAGACCCTTATCGCAAAGAAGATAATCGCAGACGAGCTTGAGCCTGATTCTATCTTGCAGGTAGACTATGACAAGGACTTCGTTGTGAACGTTATCTATAATACTGTGACGGAAGAATAATTCAGTAATACAAAAGGGCAGCTCCGAAAGGGGCTGTCCTTTTTTGTCAGGCTAATAATAAATGTTTTATCCTGTTAATATTTTGTCAAGATATACTGTTTGTAAACAAAAAAGAACAGTTTATTTTGTGAATAATTCTGAGTAATTTTGCTTGCAAAAAAAGTACATATATGCTAAAATATTAATATTGATAAATATGTGATCTGATAAGGGGAATTAATTTTATGAAAGCGAATTTTTCTGATACAAATGATTTTGTTCAGAGCATGAACAGAGGTAAGCGAAAAAAGAAAATAGCGCTTCTTGTGCTGTGTGTAGTGCTTGCGTTCCTTGTGGCGGCTTGCGTTATAGTGGGCATGAAAATAAGGGAAAATAACCGAATAGCCATGGCGAAATCGGTCATAACAAAACTTGATATAAGCACCACTTTCAAGGAGTCAGAGTTTTCTGACGATCAGGACTGGGACGGCGACGGCATAAAGAACGCCGATGAAACACGTCACGGAACTAATCTCCAAAGCGAGGACACCGATAACGATGGAATAAGCGACGGCGACGAGATAAAGCTTGGCACAAACCCTCTTGAAGCCGATACCGACGGCGACGGACTGCTTGACGGCTATGAGCTTATGGCAGGCACTAATCCAAGAGAGCCAAAGTCTGACGGAAAAACTGATGACGCCCAAAGAGAACTTACAGTGGAGAAAAAAGCAGGGGATTGCCGCCTTGAAATAAAGGGCGACGCAAACGCCGCAAGTGCGACACTCGTTGAGCTTGACCTGTTCGGCATCTCTTCAAATGCAAGTATCGTCACAAAAGCTTATGACGCTTATTCTGACTATAAGTTCAACTCGGCAAAGATAACTTTCGATATCGACACCGCAAAGCTGAGTAAAATGGGTTATTCTTTTGATGACCTTACAGTGCTGAGATTTGATTCACGCTCCACACTTTACACAAAGGTGGACTCAAAGGCAGACAAGAGCAAAAAGACAGTTTCAGCTTCTCTTACAGAACTTGGCACCTATGTGGTAGGCGTTGAGAAAACTGTCAACGATGAAGCCACAACAAGAATTTGCTTCCTCGTTGACAACTCAGGCTCTATGTATCCAAAGGAGCAGTGCGTAACTTCTTCTGAGAATGACGTTGACTTCAAACGTCTTGACTTCGCAAAGAGCCTTATAGACAAGTTTGAAAGCAGCTATCAGATAGGCATTTGCAAGTTCACAGGAAGCTACAAGAAAATGGTAGACTTCACTGACGATAAGACAAAGCTTACAGAAGCGCTTGATAAGATAAAAGCAGAGGAAGAAGTCTTTAACGGCACTCACAGCCAGACGGCTCTTAAAAAGTGCATGGACGAGTTCAAGGCAACTTCTGGCGGAAAATACAGAAATATCATCGTAATGCTCACAGACGGCGAGTCTGACGAGTCAAACCCTGCAAGCGTTTCAAGCCTTGCGAATACTGCAAAGGATAAGGACATAATCGTTCTTACAGTTGGTCTTGGCAGAGATGTTGACAGAGATTGGCTTCAGGAACTTGCTTATTCCACAGGCGGAAAGTATTACTCCGCTTCTGACGCAAACGCCCTCAATGATGTTTACAAGCAGATAGTTACTACCCTTAACTATGATATCGTTACATACACGAACGCTGACGATAACGTAAGAGGTTATTCGCTTTACAACACAGGCTTTGACCCAAAGGTGAACGGCTTCTCATTCAAGAATTTCAGAACAACAACTACCGCAAGCGTTGACTTCGGTATGGCTGTTATGGCAAGAGATTGGTACCTCGGCAACGTAAAGACTTCTCTCGGGGATATCGACCCGTCAGATAAGAGCGACATAAAGGTCAGCGCCGCAGGCTATGACATAAGCGGAACAGACTTCGGCAAACAGTATGACGAAAGAGTGCCGCTGAGCAAAATAACCTCCGAACTTTTCGCAGGCACATATTCAGACGTTACAAAGTATCTCGACTATTCCTGCACAGGGGATACCCTCACGCTCAATGATGACTATAAGTATGACAGCAAGAACAAGGGCTGGGTAAAGGACGTAACAAAGATATCAGGCGGCAATCTCCGCTGGAAAAAGGTAGAGCTTCTTGATATGGATATAGCAAACGGCATCGATAAGATAAGAGGCGGCTACTCCTCAAATGACGCAGAGTTCGCAAAGGCGCTCTATAGACTTAACGCCCTCCAGTGGGACGATTCTTCATCAGAGTATAACCTGAATAATGACAGCAAGGGCTTTGATAAGCTTGAAGACCAGCTCAGCCTTGGCATACCGGTCGTTACAACTATCGACGATACTCACACAGTAAACGCAATCGGACTTATTCAGGACTCCGATTGCCACAGAAAATATATCCTACAGATTTATGATAATAACTATCCGGGCGAAACAAAGCAGCTTTATATCCAGAAGCTTCCGAAATGTAAGCTCAAGATAGACAGCGACGGCAAGGCAACAGTTGTGGACACAACATTCGAGTATTCCGCAACATATGAGGGCAAGCAGGTCGGTATAGAATTTTCTGACGTGACAGCTCACTAATAAGAACAAAAAAACGGAACGGCTTTTGACCGCTCCGTTTTTGTTTTTGAAGATAGTTTGGCAGAATTATTTGATGTAGTATACCCAATTGTCTTTTCTATCGTGAGCATTTGGATATTCGCCCTCAGTGTAGCCAAGTGCGCAGTGACCGATACCCTCATATTCACCCTCGATACCAAGGCTGCGGAGAATTTCCTTGCCTTCTTCGGACTCAAATTCTTCCTTTGCACGGTGTATCCAACAGCTTCCAATGCCCTCGTTGTGAGCGGCAAGCATAAGATTGCCCATAACAAGGCTTCCGTCATAAATGTAAGTCGGGCAGGACTTGTTTGCGAGTACGATAAGAATAACAGGCGCACCATAGAACGGGTCAAAGCCCTCAGCCCAGCCGCCTATTTTTCTGTTCATCTCAGAAATTTTGTCACGCATTTCCTTGTTGGTGACAGCGATTATAATAGGTGACTGCAAGTTTCTTCCTGTGGCGGAATAAGTGCCTGCTGTGATGATGCGGTCGAGAACGTCCTGCGGTATCATGTCAGGCTTGTATTTTCGTACACTTCTTCTAGTTTTCATAAGTTCGAGCAGATCTTTCATAAAACAGCCTCCTTTGTAGGTTTGATAGTTGATCGCTTACACTTTGATTTTAGCATAGTTTGGGGAGAATGTCAACGGGGGAGCGGATTAAGTGAGGAGCGAGGAGTGACAACGCCGTCTTCTTCATAAAAAATCTCTTGCAATTTTCCCGATACTGTGCTATACTAACAAGGTATGTTTAAAAATGTAATGAAATATGGAGGAATAATTTTGGGTAAGCTTGAAGAAGAAATCAAACGCCGCCGTACTTTTGCGATAATCTCTCACCCTGACGCAGGTAAAACAACTCTTACGGAAAAATTTCTGCTCTATGGTGGTGCGATAGCTCAGGCAGGCGCTGTAAAAGGTAAAAAGAACTCCCGCCATGCCGTTTCCGACTGGATGGAAATAGAAAAACAAAGAGGTATCTCCGTAACTTCTTCTGTTATGCAGTTTCAGTATAAAAATTATTGTATAAATATCCTCGATACTCCGGGACATCAGGACTTCTCTGAGGATACCTATCGTACTCTTATGGCAGCCGACTCTGCCGTAATGGTGATAGACGCTTCAAAGGGCGTGGAAAATCAGACCAGAAAGCTCTTCAAAGTCTGCGTTATGCGCCATATACCTATCTTTACTTTCGTGAATAAAATGGATCGTGAGTCGAGAAATCCTTTCGACCTTATGGAGCAGATAGAGTCCGAGCTTGGTATTCAGACCTACCCTGTGAATTGGCCTATCGGCTCAGGTAAAGAGTTCAAGGGCGTTTACGACAGAGATAAAAAGCATATAATCTCTTTTGAAGCAAGCGGCGGACAGCATCAGGTGGCAGCTACAGAAGTTGACCTCTCCGACCCGTCACTTGACAGCCTTATCGGCGAGGACCTCCACTCAACTCTCTGCGACGATATCGAGCTTCTCGACGGCGCAAGCTATGAGTTCGATATCGAAAAGGTCAGAAAGGGCGAGCTTTCACCTGTGTTCTTCGGCTCTGCTCTTACAAACTTCGGCGTTGAGCCGTTTTTGGAAAACTTCCTTGAAATGACAACTTCTCCTACTCCGAGAAATTCCTCGGCTGGTATCATAGACCCATTCGACCCTGAGTTTTCAGCTTTCGTGTTCAAGATCCAAGCGAATATGAATAAGGCTCACCGTGACCGTATCACTTTCCTGCGTATCTGCTCAGGCAAGTTTGATAAGGATATGGAAGTCCTCCATGTTCAGGGCAATAAAAAGCTTAGACTTTCTCAGCCTCAGCAGATAATGGCTCAGGAAAGAGAGATCATCGATGAAGCCTACGCAGGTGATATAATCGGCGTGTTCGACCCAGGCATCTTCGCTATCGGCGATACCATATGCTCACCAAAGAAGAAGTTCGAGTTCGAATCTATCCCGACTTTCGCCCCTGAGCATTTTATGAGAGTTCGTCAGAAAGA
>CALEJX010000393.1 GCA_937898375.1 uncultured Ruminococcus sp. | reverse complement strand
AAAATTCTCGGCGGCAACGCAGAAAGACTTCTTGGCTTAAAATAAAATTGTGTAAATTTTGAAAAGAGGATAGAAAAATGAGATCAAAACTGCTTGCGGCTGTGCTGGCTTGTTCTGCGGTTTTCGGACTTGCGTCATGCGGGGCAGTGCTTCCAGAAAGCTCCTCCGAAACGGAGACCACCACGGGCACTGCCGTTCGGAGAGTTATAGAGACCACAAAGACCGCCACCATGGGCGATGATTATGACGAAGATGACGAGGATTACGAGGGCTACACCACCACAACTTCCGTGACGGCTGGCACTCTTGAAAGCCTTGACGTAACCGTTGAGGAGGGATACGCCCCTGACAAAATCCCACCGGCGAAAAAGAGGACGCCCCCCACAACGACCACAACCGCCGCTGAGACCGAGGCGACCAAAAAGACCACCACCACAAAGTTCAAAAAGGACGCACTTTTCCCTTTAGGTGATGATGTGAAATACCCTGATTCTATACCGTTTCTTGTAAAGTCTGACACTTCCTATCTTAATCTGAGATACGGTCCGTCAAAGAAATATGACGTTATCGAAAAGATACCTGACGGAAAAACTATAAGCGGCTACGGCGAGCGGACAGACAACGATGGAAACATATGGGTATATGTAAAATACAACGATAAAAGCGGCTGGGTAATGAAAGAGCTTCTCAGCGGCACTGAATAAACGGAGGACGAATAATGGACAGCTTCAAGGAACAAATAGTTCGCAAGATACCCACAAAGAACGATAAGATACAGAAAATTTTCATCATGATAGCAAGCGTGGCGCTTGCCGCACTGTGCTTCATTTTCCCATTCGGCACGCAGTTTTCTGTAATAGGCATTTTTCTTGCCGCCGCCGCACTTTATGGCGGTTATTATTTTTCAAAAAAAAACCATGTGGAGTATGAATACATTTTCACAAACGGCGAGATAGACGTTGACAAGATAACAGCACAGCGTTCAAGAAAGCGCCTTATCACATTCCGCTGTGGAAGTGCCACAGATTTCGGCGTTGCTGACGAGAATTTCACTGTACCTGACGGCGCAACACAGGTTCTTGCCTGCGCTTGTGATGATAGTCTTACAGATTATTACATAACATTCAACCACAAAAATCTCGGGCTTACAACTGTTATCTTCACACCTGATGATGATATGCTGGAGCTTATGAAGCCTGCGCTTCCGAGAACACTGAGGAAATAAAAATGAAAATATTTGTCGGAACTGATCTTATCGAGATCGAACGAATAAAAAAAAGCTGTCAGAGCCGACGTTTCTGCGAAAGGGTTTACTCCGAAAAGGAGCTGACCCTTTTTTCGCAGAAGAAAAACCCCTACGAATCCATGGCGGCGAACTGGGCGGCAAAGGAAAGCTTCGCAAAGGCTTTAGGCACAGGGGTTGAGGGCTTCGCTTTGAACGAGGTGTCATGCCTGCGTGACGAGCTTGGCTGTCCT
Source organism: uncultured Ruminococcus sp. (assembly GCA_937898375.1). Lineage (GTDB taxonomy): Bacteria > Bacillota > Clostridia > Oscillospirales > Ruminococcaceae > Hominimerdicola. The sequence goes on along the minus strand of CALEJX010000393.1, from coordinate 4,439 downwards.
TATTTGGAGCTTACAGGCAATGCGCTTTTGGCGGCTGAAAAGAGGAGGCTGACCTTTGCGGTGTCACTTTCTCACATCAAGGATATCGCTTCGGCGGTGGTGATAGCTTACGAAAAGGAGGATAAAAATGGATAGGATATTGACAGTGGAGCAAATGACATTTTGCGAGCATGAGTCGGAAAAATACGGCGTGAGCCTTGCTCAGCTTATGGACAATGCGGCGGCACAGCTTGCAGCGGTCATTGCAAGCAACTCAGCTATGTCATCAAAGATAGTGCTTCTTATCGGCAAGGGCAACAATGGCGGTGACGGACTTGTGGCGGCAAATCTGCTTGTGGAGCAGGGCTTCCAGCCTGCGGTAGTCTTATGCTGTGGCGAGCCTGACACTGACCTTTCTTCGGCGGCATATGCAAGGCTTGACAAGAGCATTGATGTGCTGAAAGCTGAAAATGCGTTGGCTGTTATAGAGAGTGCAGAAGTGATTGTGGACTGCATTTTCGGCACTGGTTTTAACGGAAATCTGCGTGAAAATATCCTGCCTGTGTTCAAGGCTTGTGAAAAGTGCAATGGCATGAAGATAGCCTGCGACCTGCCGTCGGGAGTTAATGCACGAAATGGTCAGGCTGACAAGCTGTCGTTCAAGGCTGACGTGACAGTGACATTTCATCGTGGAAAGCTGGGACTTTATTTACAGCCTGCGGTAGACTACTGCGGCGAGATATTGGTAAAAGATATCGGCATTGACGAGCGCTGTGAGGACAGTCTGACCCCTGTTATAACGCCTTTTGATGTGGCAAAGGCAAGGGCGGCACTGCCTTTTCGACCTGCCGACGGACACAAGGGTACATTCGGCAAAGTGGTGAGCGTGGCAGGCTCGGAGAGCTATATCGGTGCGGCAGGGCTTTCGGCAATGGCGGCAATGCGAACAGGTGTGGGGCTTTTTGAGCTTTGCACTGCGAAAAGCGTTGTAAACTCCCTGTCTGCCGGTATGTATGAATGCACATACTCGGCAATGAAAACTGACGAGGACGGCTTTATGGTGGCTGAAAATGCGGCGGCGATACTGAAAAAGTGCGAAAAGGCGAGCTGTTTGCTTATAGGCTGTGGGCTTGGTCACACGGCTGAGACGGAGAAGCTTGTGGCGGAGCTTATCGAAAATGCGGAGATACCCATAGTTTTGGACGCTGACGGAATAAATTCGCTTTGTCCGAATATAGATGTACTGTTGAAGAAGAAAAGTACAGTTATCCTCACCCCTCACCCTGCGGAGCTTGCAAGGCTTTGCGGCGTGACTGTGGGCGAGGTCATGTCGGACAGACTTGGGTTTGCATATAGGCTGTCGGAAAAATACGGAGTGACAGTGCTTGCTAAGTCGGCTGACACCTTTGCGGTAGGCGGCAAAGTTTATCTTTGCACCGAGGGCACAACAGCGCTTGCAAAGGGCGGCTCAGGTGATATGCTTGCAGGCATTGTATCGTCCTATGTGGCGCAAGGGTGCGATGCGCTTGATGCGGCGGCGCTTGGTTCGTTCACGCTTGGTTCGGCGGCACTGCTTGCAGGGTACAAAAAATCTGAGCGTGGAGTTATCGCAAGGGACGTTATCGACGCTTTGCCACGATTTTTGTATGACCTTGAAAACGCCGACTAGGCTGTACTAAAAACAAAGACCTTCTTCTTTGGAAGAGGGTCTTTTTTATTGGAGGGCAAAATGAAAAGAACAAAGGCATTTTTTATGACGGCTTTGGCGGTAATAGGCTTATGCTCATGCGGCGAAAGCAGCGAAGTCAAGTCTGTGAAGCTGGCAGAAGATTACAAGACCACGGCGGAGTTCACAATTGACGGCACTGAATACGCCGCAAACTTCACACGAGGGGGCGCAGATATGTGGGAGTGCGAGATAACGGTGCCAGAAACTGTCAGCGGAATGGTGATAACCTGCTCAGGGGAGAGTGCTCGGCTTGAATACAAGGGGTTGACTTACGAAACCGACCGAGGTAACATTCCCGAAAGCTCGGCTGTCACAATGACTGCCGCCGTGCTTGACAAGCTCATTGCGCAAAAGGGTGTGACGTATCTTAAAAATGACAAAGGTGATATCACTGCCACGGGGCAGGTAAAAGGGCAGGATTTTTCGGCTAAGGTAAAAGGCGGAAAGGTGAAAAGTTTGGATATCTCGGGAGAGGTCAGCGTAAAATTCACATAAAAAAAGGTGCAGAAAAAATCTGCACCTTTTTTACGTATGGAAATAAATTATTTACCAAAGTTTGCGCAAGCGATAACGTTGCCGTCCTCGTCCTCAAATCTGAGGTCAGCGATGTAGAAATCAGCCTGGTTTGGAATACCCCATCTCATAAGTGAAACGAACTGTGGGTCAGTTGTGTTTACGAATGTAGCGCCGTCCTTGATACCAGGTCTCATTGTGAGCTCATAGGAACCCCACTCAGATGTCCACTCAGCCTCGCCAAAGTCATAGAGGTCGTTCCAGCTGTTGTTGCCGTCGCCTGTTGAAGGCTGTGTAACGAATGCGCCCATGAAGTTACCAGGAACCAATGATGTTGTACCATCGTCAGCTGTGAACTCGCCAACTGCTTTTGTAACTACATCAGCCTTAACTGTGAAGATCTTCTCAAGATCAGCTTCCTGACCCTCAAAGAACTTCTCCATGTGGAACTTGATCTTAGGGATCTTATAATCACCATATTCGTCCTGATCGAGAACCTCGACCTTGAGCATTGGAATGCCTGCAAGCTCCTCAACAGAGAGGTTTACATGAGACTCATCGTTCTCGTAATCCTGCTCAGCGAAAGGCTCAACGATAGAAGCAACGTCCATATCCTTCTTAAAATATACAGAAGCTTCCTCATAGTTCTTCAGAGTAGCTGGCATTTCGGAAATATCCTTAGGCGCTTCACCTTCAGACTCTGTGCCAGAAGCGGCTGTTGAATCAGCTGTTGACTCAGCGGCTGTTGTAGTAGTTGTTGTAGCAGCTGTGGTTGTTGTAGTAGTTGTTGCAGTCTCAGACTTTGAAGAAGAATCGTCAGAGCTACCGCAAGAAGCGAACATAGCACTTGTAAGTGTAAGTGCAAGAGCGCAAGCTAAAAACTTTTTCATTTTAATAACCTCCGTTTAATTGTCATGCTATACACATAGCCTGACCTATATTTACTTTAGTATTATAACACAATAACCACATATTTTCAATATACTATTTGCACAATTTAAACACATGATTTCAGATACTTTGTACAGAAAACGTTTACAAATTAGTGCAGATTATACAAAAGTGCAAAAAACAGAGCTTTCCGAATGACAGAAAGCTCTGTATATGTTCACTTATTTAAGTGTGTTATCAATTAGAAATTACTTTCTCTTAGAGATAACGATTGCTGCACCAGCAAGTGCTACGCCAGCGAGTGCAAGACCAGCTGTTGCGCCTGTAGCTGCTGTGTTGTCAGAAGCTGCTGCGGAAGATGTAGCTGCTGTGCCTGTTGTACCAGCCTTTGAAGATGTAGCTGCTGTTGAAGTAGCTGCTGCAGAAGATGTAGCCTTAGAATCGTCCTTCTTGGAGTCTGTCTTAGAGTCAGCCTTGCTGTCTGCCTTGCTATCGTTCTTTGAGTCAGAACCGCCGAGAGCTGATGTGTCAAGAACGCCATTGCCGTCTTCATCAACACCCTTGAATGGAACTACAGAATCGCCCGATGCTGATACGCTCCATGTACCCTTCTCAAAGTGACCAAACTGAATGTTGAAACCAACATTATAAACCTTAGTTGTAGACTCATCAGCAAGTGTAGCCTCTTCTTCATTTTCCTGACCATTGCCTGCATCGATAGCTGCCTTGATCTGTGTACCCTTTACTGTGATAGTATAAACGCCGTTGTCGTTTACGCACTCATAGCCGCCAACATTTTCGTTGTTCTCATACATAACCTGAGTTGTCTTATCTGTTTCATCGCCATTGTTGACTCTGAGAACAGTATAAGTACCAGTTTCATTCATCTTGTTGCCGTCATCATCAGTCTGCCATGTAGCATTTGTTGTATCGACCTTGAATGTAAGTGTTACATCATCAAGTGACTGATTTGTTGAATAGAACTGAACCCAAGCACCATTCCATGCGCCAGCAGTATCCATGTTGTCAAATGTAATTACCTTCTGCTGCTCCTTAACTTTCCAGTCCTTGATCCATAGGCCTGTGTCTGCTGCTGAAACAGCCATTACTGTAGATGCTGCCATTGCAAGAGCGGCGCATCCAGCGAGAATCTTAGAAATTTTCATCATTAATCTCCTCCATATGAATATAATTTTATGAATTGTCATTCAATTCTAGTTTTATTATAGCAGACTTTTGTCCCAAAATCAAGAGGTTTTCACGTTTTTTATTCCAAAAAGTGTTGAAATTTCTAACAATCTTATCATGTTCCTTTTGTGCATTAATC
>CALEJX010000392.1 GCA_937898375.1 uncultured Ruminococcus sp. | reverse complement strand
ACCTTGAAGCTTTGGCGGACGCTTTTTCTTTTAGCAGAAACGCAAAGGAAAAGGCTAAGACCTATCTTAACGATAGGCTCAATCGGTTCACGGCTTCCGCTTCGGTTTATTTTGACAGCGCAACAAAGTCGAACTCCTATCAGTTTTCACTGCTGACGGCGATAACCAACGTTCTCAGCAAGAAAGCCACATGGGACACTATAGTTTCGTTTGTATATTTTATTTTCCAGCTTTTGTTTACAATATTCATAGTGAATGTGCTGTTAGTATGCGAGAGGAGATTTTTCCTTGAAAATCACACATACAAGAAAACAAAGATAGGCAGGCTGGGTTTTCTTTTCCGTGAAAGAACGCTTCACCCTGCAAAGACTATGTTTATAACGAGCATATATCAGACCTTATGGGCGTTCACTATTGTGGGGTATCCCATAAAATACTATGCTTACTCAATGGTGCCGTTCATATGTGCGGAAAACCCTAACATCAAGACGAGAAAGGCTATAAAGCTTTCTATCGCCATGACGAGGGGATACAAGTGGCAGCTTTTCAAGGTGGATCTTTCAATGATAGGCTGGGCGCTGCTTTCGAGCATTTCATTCGGTGCGGTGGGTGTATTTTGGTCTAACCCATACACAACGGCTATCGACGCAGAGGTGTATTTACAGCTAAGGCGTGAGGCTATCAAGAACAAGATAGAGGGATATGAGGAGCTTAATGACAAGCTGCTTGACCTTGATCTTCTGGAAGAACTTATGGCGGAGGAAGCTGTCCAAAAGGGTGAAAATCCTGACATTGTAAGAAGCATACCTGTATGCACAGTAAAAGTGCCTGAAAATGATGAGAATGGGGGCGGTGAATAATGGAGAGGACGCTTACGCTTGACGATCTGCGGGAATTTGAGCAATATCCGGGGCTTGCGGTTGACAGAAAGGCGCATTTCAGCCGATTTGCGAACAAGACTATCGTTCACCGTGACTATCACAGAAACTACACGCTCATGACATACATACTGCTGTTTTTCATATTTGCTTTCATAGGCTGGGTATGGGAAGTGGGCATACACATTGTTGAGGACGGAGTTTTCGTCAATCGAGGAACTATGTTTGGTCCATGGCTTCCTATATATGGTTTTGGCGGTGTATGCGGTATCATACTGTTAAAGCGGTTCATAGATCATCATGTGGTGACTTTTTTCCTTGTTGTGGGGCTATGCTCGGTGGTAGAATACGTAACGAGCTGGTATCTTGAGACGTTCAAGCACATGAAATACTGGGACTACACGGGATATTTCTGCAACATCAACGGCAGGATATGTCTTGAGGGAGCGTTGATATTTGGCTTTGCTGGCTGTGCAGGGATATACATTATGGCGCCGTTTTTTGATGATCTTCTAAAGAAGATACCATTCAAGGCAAGGCTTGCGGCGTGCATAATTCTTGTTGTATTATTCTGCTGTGACGCTGTTTATTCAAAGGCTCATCCTAATCAGGGCAAGGGCATAACTGATTATGCGGCTTACAATCTGCCTTTTCACAGGGTGGTTGTTAGTGAGGAGTTAGGGCGTTTGGACGAAGATTTATTGGAAGCTTTGGTTTGTGCTTCTGATGTTGCTTAGTTTTGGATACATGGTTTGTAGGGGCGCAAAATCGCTGACGCTCTTTGCGGGGGTAGTTTGTAAAATGAGATAGTAAAAGCGGTGCAGAGTTTTGTTCTCCGACACCGCTTTGTGATTTGCTTGGGTTTGTTATTCTTCTATTGCCTGTCTGCACCGCTTAGTAGGCTTGCGCCTATTGAGGCTCTG
>CALEJX010000391.1 GCA_937898375.1 uncultured Ruminococcus sp. | reverse complement strand
CGAGAGCTTGCACAGCCTATCGCAGACGAGCTTGGCTTTTTCCTTTGGGACGTAAGGTTTGAAAAGGAGGGAGCAACGTGGTACCTCAGGGTGCTTATCGATAAGGACGGCGGCATAGATATGGACGATTGCGAAGCTTTCACAAGACCTATGAACAAGGCGCTTGACGAGGCAGACCCTATATCTCAAAGCTATGTGCTTGAGTGCGGAAGCCCCGGACTTGGCAGAGAGCTTAGAAGACCCGAGCATTTTGAAGTCTGCATTGGCGACGTTATAAGAGTAAGGCTCATAAGACCTGACGAGAATGGCGAGAAAGAGTTCGTTGTGGGTCTTGTGGGATATGACAAGGATAAGATACTTTGTCAGAAGCTCGACGAGGATATGAACGGCGTGGAGAATGTGGAATTTAAGCTTGCAGATTGTGCATATGTAAAGCTCAATGACGACGCAGACCTGTTCTGAATGAAGAAATTTAATAAACATGGGCAAAGCCCGAATCAAATATGAAAGGATTGATCAGAAAATGAATAAGGAAATGACTAACGATTTTTTTAAAGCTCTGACAGATTTGGAAAAGGAAAATAATATTGGCAGCGATGTACTTATCGAGAAAATAAAATCAGGTATCGAAAAGGCTATCAAGAAAGATTATCCTTACTGCGAGAATATCAGAGTGGATATCGACCCTGTTACAGGAAAGCTGGATATGAAGATACTTAAAGAAGTTATGGACGTTATGTATGTTGACGACCCTGACAACGAGATCTTCCTTGACGAAGCAAAGGTCTATGACCCAAACGTCAAGGTGGGCGATATGGTAGAGATACCTCTCGACCCTGCAAAGTTCGGCAGAGTTGCTGCTCAGAACGCAAAGCAGTCTATCAAGCACGATATCAAGGACTTTGAAAGAGCAAGGCTTATCGAGCAGTATCACGATAAGGAGCATGAGTGCGTTTCTGCTACAGTTCAGAAAGTCGAGCCTGCTACTCAGAACGCTATACTTACTATCGACAAGAACGAGGTTTATCTCGTAAGAAACGAGCAGATACCTGGCGAAACACTCAAGGCAGGAGATATCATAAAGGTGTATGTTGTCGGTATCGCAAACCCTGACAGAAAGCCTTCTATCAAGATATCAAGAACTCACAGAGAGCTTGTAAAAAGACTTTTCGAGCTTGAAGTTCCTGAGATAGCAGACGGCACAGTTGAAGTAAAGGCTATTTCAAGAGTTGCAGGTGCAAGAAGCAAGATAGCTGTTTATTCAAAAGACCCTAACGTTGACGCTGTAGGCGCTTGCATAGGTCCGAGAAAGTCAAGAATAACTTCCGTTGTGAACGAGCTTAAGGGCGAGAAGATAGACGTTATAAATTGGTGCGAAGATCCTGCTCAGTTTATCGCAAAGGCGCTTGCTCCTGCTGAGGTAATAAACGTTGAGCTCAGCGACGAGGAGGGCGTAAGAGAGTGCCGTGTTACTGTTCCTGATAACCAGCTCTCACTTGCTATTGGTAACAAGGGTCAGAACGCAAAGCTTGCCGCAGGTCTGACAGGCTATAAAATAGATATCGTATCCGAAAGCTCCGCAAAGGCTGAGGCTGCCGATGATGAAGACTAAGAGGATACCAATGAGAATGTGTCTTGGGTGCGGCGAAATGAGACCCAAGAGAGAGCTTATCAGAGTGGTGAAGTCAAAAGAGGGGGATATCTCTCTTGACCTCACAGGCAAGAAATCAGGCAGAGGCGCTTATATTTGCAAAAGCGTAGAGTGCTTTGAAAAAGCAAGAAAAGCAAGAAAGTTTGAAAGAAGCTTTTCCTGCATGATAAGCGAGGATATATATAACAGCATGGAGGGCGAGCTTAAGGAAAATGAATAATAAAATAGGGCTTGTTACAATGTGCAGAAAAGCAGGAAAGCTTGTAATGGGTATGGATATGGTAAAGGACGCCTGCAACACAGGAAAAGCCTGCGCAGTATTTGCGGCGACCGATTTTTCACCTAAATCTCTTAAGGAGATAAAGTTCAACTGCTATAAAAACGGGATAAAGCTTTACAGCCTTGGCATGACAATGGACGATATCCATTTCGGTCTTGGCAAAAGAACAGGCGTTATCGCCATTTGCGAGGGCGGCTTCGCAAAGGCTTGCGCCAAAGGGCTTGACGAGATCCCTATAGACGAGAACGAGTTTTACAGCATATAGCATTTATTAAGGAGGTATTTTACAGCCTATGAGTATGAAAACAAATAAATATAAGCTTAGCGAAATGGCTAAGGATCTGAAAGTTACAAATAACGACCTTATCGAGTGTCTTGGCAAGCTCGGCGGTGAGCCAAAGAAAACACAGTCAGTTCTGACCCCTGAGGAGATATCCTATGTTCTGGAGTATTATACACAGAACAATCAGGTGGAGAGTTTTGACGCTTTCTATGCAAACAACGTGAAGCCTGTCAAGGAAGAAAAGGCTGCCCCTGCAAAGGAAGTAAAGAAAGCAGACAAGAAGCCTGCAAAGGCTGAGAAGCAGGAGAAAAAGGCAGAGCCAAAGGCTGAAAAGAAGCCCGAGCCAAAGCCGGCTCCAAAGGCAGAAGCAAAGCCTGAGCCTAAGCCAGAACCAAAGGTTGAGAAAAAGCCTGAGGTCAAGGCCGAAACAAAACAGCCTGCACCTGAGCAGAAGAAAAAACAGCCTGCTCCGCAGAAGCCTGCAAAGAAGAAAGAGCATGGCGTTCGTCAGCAGCTCGGCGGCTTCTCAGATAAGAAAGAAGCTTCAGGCGGATATACTATCTCTGAGGATAACGATTCATTCGGCACACAGAGAACTATCGATACAAGAGGAAGCTATATAGAGCTTGATAAGTATAACGAGAAGTATGATAACCTTGCAAACTCAAAGCAGAACAAGAGCAAGGATAACTTTACAAAGAAGCAGAAGCTTACTCAGAAATCTCAGCAGAGAAAGAAGCAGCAGTTCTCACATAAGAAAGAAACTGAAAGCGAAAAGCTCCGCAGACTTGAGCTTGAAAGAGCAAGAAAACAGCAGCTCAAGGTAATGATACCTGACGAGATAGTTGTTTCAGAGCTTGCAAGCAGACTTAAGGTAACAGCTACCGAGGTCATCAAAAAGCTCATGGGTCTTGGCGTAATGGCTTCTATCAATGAGGTGGTCGACTTCGATACTGCCGCACTTGTTGCAGAGGAGCTTGGCGCAAAGGTAGAAAAGGAAGTACACGTTACAATAGAAGAAAGACTTATCGAAACTGACGAAGATCCAGAGGAGAGCCTGCAGGAAAGATGCCCTGTCGTTGTTGTTATGGGTCACGTTGACCATGGTAAGACATCTATCCTCGACAGAATAAGAAACGCTCACGTTACTGACACCGAGGCAGGCGGTATCACACAGCATATCGGCGCTTATCAGGTGGAGTATCAGGGCAAGAAGATAACATTCCTCGATACCCCAGGTCATGAAGCTTTTACAGCCATGAGAGCAAGAGGTGCGAACGTTACAGATATCGCTATCCTCGTTGTTGCCGCTGACGACGGTATCATGCCGCAGACTATCGAGTCTATCAACCACGCAAAGGCAGCAGGCGTTTCTATAATCGTTGCTATCAATAAAATGGATAAAGAGGGCGCAGACCCTGACAGAGTTAAACAGCAGCTCACTGAGCAGTCCCTTGTTGTCGAGGAATGGGGCGGCGACGTTATCGCAGTTCCTGTTTCCGCAAAGACTGGTATGGGTATCGACGAGCTTCTTGAAAACATTCTCCTCGTTGCAGAAGTTAAGGAGCTTAAAGCTAACCCTGACAGACTTGCAAGAGGTACTGTTGTCGAGGCTAGACTTGATAAGGGTAAAGGCCCTGTTGCTACACTTCTTGTACAGAACGGTACTTTGAAGTCAGGCGACGTTATAATCGCAGGCACTTCTGTTGGACGTATCAGAACAATGACTAACGATAAGGGCAGAAGCATCAAGACAGCAGGCCCGTCAACACCTGTTGAGATAACAGGTCTTGGCGAAGTTCCAAGCGCAGGCGACGTTTTCAACGCAGTTGCAGACGAGAAGCTTGCAAGAGAGCTTGTTGAGCAGAGAAAGCATGAAGCTAAGGAAGAAATGTTCCAGCAGCATCAGAAAGTAACTCTTGAC
>CALEJX010000390.1 GCA_937898375.1 uncultured Ruminococcus sp. | reverse complement strand
TATGGTCGATATGGAAAAGGTAAAAGCACTGACTTCGCTGCTTGAAGAAAGAAGCGGACTTGATGTTCGTGAAGCAGTTGCTCGTTCGTTTTTCTATCTCAATTCTTATGAGCTTACGACTTACAGAAAAGAGATAGATCATCTCCTAGAAACTTTTGGCGTTGAGGAAGAGCCGACGTTCTGATTTTTGCAGTTTTGCTGACCGCATTTTTTGAGTTTATGTAATACGTTTTTCGCATTACTGTGTCCACATTTTCGGCTGCTTTGTCAGCCGTCTTAGCCTCGCAGAGCCCCATAAGCATTTTTGATAGTCCGAGTAGGCTGTCAAAAGTGCTTTGGGGTTACTGGCGGCACTTTGCACCGAAAGTAAATTCCGCTGCTACGCAGCGTTCTATGCTGCCCGGTCATAAGGGTCAGCACGATGCTCCTGCATCGTTCCCGACTTTGTCGGGATCCTCCCGTAAGGGAGTCGATCGCTAACCATTCAAACAAAACTTAGAAAGAGAGATGTTACGTTTGAGTAAAACTATTTCAATGTGCCAGGGCAAAGGCAGCCTGTCACACAACAACAGGGAGTTCACTGCCAAGAACATCGACCCGTCAAGAACTGCGGATAACATCGTGTTCGTTCAGCAAAATCTGGGCGAAGCGTATCACCGGCTTTTTGACGGTGTGATAGCTAACTATAATGCAAAACAAAAGAGGAATGACAGAAAGATTTCTGACTACTTTCAGCACCTTTTCAACCGTGAGCCGAGCAAGTCGGTTATCACGGGTGCGAACAAGCAGAAAAGTTTCTATGAAGATTTGGTTCAGATCGGCACGAAAGATGATACTGGTGTCGGCACTCCAGATGCGGAAGTTGCTTTCGCCTGTCTGAAAGAATACATGGAAGATTTTCAGGAGAGAAACCCGAACTTTTATGTGTTCAACGCCGTGATGCACCTTGATGAAGCAACTCCCCATTTGCACATCGACTATATCCCTCTCGGACACTTTTTCAACGGTCTTGAAAAACGAAATGCTATGGCAAGAGCTTTAGAGGAAATGGGCTACGGCAAAGGTGCGAACGCTATCAACCGCTGGCGGCTCTCAGAGTGGAAAGTCCTGCACGATATTTGCACCAAACACGGTTTTGAGATCAGTGAACCAAAGAAATCGAGGGGTTACAGCTTTACAACGGCTGAATATGGCGAGTACAAGGACACGATCAAAGCCCTTGAAGAAGAAAAAGAGCAAGCCGAGAATGAGCGTGCCGAAGCCCAAGCGGAGCTTGAAAAGATTGCTCAGAAGCGTGTGAAGCTCGATGATATAGACAAGCTCGAAACAGGCAGGACAATACTCGGGGGGAAGGTCACAGTCGCAAAAGATGACTGGGAGAATATCACGGCTCTTGCAAAGCGTGAGGTCGCATCAACTAAGCAGGTCAGAAAGCTGAAAAAGGAACGTGATGAAGCTGTACAGAAGTACGATGAACTGAAAGACAAGTATGATACCGCAAGCGAGGAGCTTTCCGCTTACAAAAAGAAAGAAAAAGAGGGCGGCTTGTTCACACGTGAGAAGCTGAAAAAAGAAGCAGCTCGAATCAGCCGTGAGGACGAGCTGTCCCGTGAGCTGAGAAAAGCTAAGGCTTTCATTTCTGCCTGCGGGCTGTCAGACGATTTTGCCCGGTATAAATTCAACAAAACAAGGGGTTCACAATTAGAATAAAAGACGAAAAGCTATGGCATATCTTGACAGACAGAGAAAAGCGCGCTACTATTATAATGCGAGATATGCCATAGTCCGTAAAGGAGATAATATGGCAAATATTACAAACAGAAACGGAAAGTTTCTCATAAGAGTATTCACAGGTCGTGACATCAGTGGAAAGCAGATAGTCAAGTCCACAACTTACATTCCGCCGGAAGGCACATCACCCAAAAAGGCTGAAAAGCTGGCTCAGGAGTATGCTTTTGAGTTTGAAAGGCATTGCAAGGGTTATGCTCAACTCAATGAAAATATGCGCTTCTCCGAATTGGCTGAGTGGTATTTTGAGAACTATGCACCCGAAGAATTAAAGCCTACTACGGTTCTGAACTACGAAAGTCAGTACAGAAACCATATCGCACCGATCCTCGGCAATAAAAAGCTCAAAGATATTACCC
>CALEJX010000389.1 GCA_937898375.1 uncultured Ruminococcus sp. | reverse complement strand
GTTTTTTCCTTGGCATTGAGCTTTTCGATAGCGTCCTTTAATACGATATAAGCGACTGTTGTAAGAGATCTTGCTTCAACATAATCTCTGTCTATCTTGAAATTACCGTCGCAAAGGAAGTTTTTAAGCTTCGTTACTTCTTCAAGATCAGGCGGCAGAGCCTCCTTATCAGGGATAACGAAATATGCACGCTGCATTATATCTCTTACCTCTGTTCTTATTCCATGAGGAATGTGCGGTGCTTCTTTGTCTATCTTAAATTCATAAGTGTCAAGGTCACCGCTGTCAGATTTTATCTTCTCATTGATATCAGCTGCAGCACGTCTTGAAAATACCAAAGCTTCAAGGAGGGAATTACTTGCAAGTCTGTTGTTGCCGTGAACGCCTGTATGTGAACACTCGCCGCAGGCATAAAGTCTGTCAACGTTAGTTCTTGCATATGTATCTACATTTATGCCGCCCATGAGGTAATGATGACAAGGGAAAATAGGTATCATGTCCTTAGTCATGTCATATCCTGCTTCGAGAAGCTTTTCGTTTATCATTGGAAATCTGTTTCTTACAAACTCAGGGTCTTTGTGTGTGATATCAAGGTAGAATTTATCTGAACCTGTTTTCTTGGCTTCTGCCATAATAGCATGAGAAACAACATCTCTTGGGGCAAGCTCCAGACGTTCATCATAGTTCTGCATAAATCTTTCGCTGTTGCAGTTTTTCAGATATGCACCCTCGCCTCTTACTGACTCAGAGATAAGGAAAGTTTCACGAGTATGCTTGTTGTTAAATCCTGTTGGGTGGAATTGGATATAGCTAAGATTTTTTATCTCTGCTCCAAGCTCGTAAGCTATAGTTATGCCGTCACCCGTTGCGATAGCTGAGTTTGTGGTGTATTCGTAAACTCTGCCTATTCCACCTGTTGCGAAAACGGCGTATCTGCAATTATATGTTGTGTATTCGCCGTCGTCTGTCAGCACAAGGATAGAGAAACCTGTCGTGGTCTTCTTTGCGTTGCACATAACAGCATTTTCGAGTATTTCAACATTATCAAGTTTTTGCACATTTCTAAGCAGGGTAGTTTCGATCTCAAAACCTGTAGTGTCGGCATGGTGAAATATTCTGTTCATGCCATGACCGCCCTCGAGAGTGCGGTGATAAGAGCCGTCAGGACACTTATCAAAGTCAGCGCCAAGCTCAATAAGTCTTCCGATATCGATATGGGCCTCATCAACAAGCACCTGAGTGGACTTAGGGTCATTTTCAAAGCCGCCTGCTACAAATGTATCATGCTTGTGGTATTCAGGTGAGTCCTTTGGGTTGTCATAAACACCTGCGATCCCGCCCTGTGCAAGGGAAGAATTACACAAGGTCAGTTCTCTTTTTGAAAGCACAAGTATTTTTAGATCACGGGAAAGGTTGAGCGCCGCATAAAGTCCTGCCGCACCGCAGCCTGCGATAATAACGTCATAATTTTTGTTGTTCATATTTATAACCTCTTTGTATGGCGGAAAGCCGCCAAGCATTATGTAAAAATCATCTCAGATATTGGTCTGAAATTATTTATACTTATTCTATTATACCATATAATTTTCCTCATTTCAACTATTATTTGCATATATAATAGTTATGCCTGACATCATTTTAAGTGCAACTTAACAAAAAAATGACTGCCTGCTCCCGAAAGGGAACAAGCAGTCGGAGGTTTATTATAGATCAACTAATAATCAATTATCCATTGATCTGCAAATTGCTTTGTCAGCAAAGATTATTTGCCGTAGTAAGCCTTGAGGTACATTTCCTTGAGCTCGCTCATAAGTGGGTATCTTGGGTTAGCACCTGTGCACTGGTCATCAAATGCGTCCTCAACCATGTTGTCAAGAGTATCGAGGAAGTACTTCTCATCTACGCCGTAGTCAGCGATAGTCTTCTTGATACCAACTCTTTCCTTAAGAGCCTCGATAGCGTCGATGAACTTGTTGAGTGTATCTTCGTCGTTCTTACCAACGATACCAAGTGAGTGAGCGCACTCGCAGTATCTTTCAAGAGTATGTGGATACTGATACTGTGAGAAAGTACCCATTTTTCTAGGTGTTGGATCAGCGTTGTATCTCATTACCATTGTGATAAGGAGAGCGTTAGCAACACCGTGTGGCAGGTGATGATAAGCACCGAGCTTATGAGCCATTGAGTGGCAAACACCGAGGAATGCGTTAGCGAATGCCATACCAGCCATTGTAGAAGCTGTAGCCATTTCCTCACGAGCCTTAACGTCTGTCTGACCATTGTCATAAGCAGCAGGGAGGTACTTAAAGATAAGCTTCATAGCTCTCAGTGCAAGACCGTCAGTATAATCTGTAGCCATTACAGAAGCGTAAGCCTCAAGAGCGTGTGTCAGAGCGTCGATACCTGAAGCAGAAGTCAGACCCTTAGGAGCAGACATCATCATATCTGTATCAACGATAGCCATGTTAGGCATGAGCTGGTAGTCAGCCAGAGGATACTTAGTACCTGTCTTTTCGTCAGTGATAACTGCGAAAGGTGTAACCTCAGAACCAGTACCAGAAGATGTTGGGATAGCGATGAAGTATGCCTTCTCACCCATCTTAGGGAATGTGTAAACTCTCTTACGGATATCGATAAATCTCATAGCCATATCGAAGAAGTCAGCGTCTGGATGCTCATAAAGAACCCACATGATCTTACCAGCGTCCATTGCAGAACCACCGCCGATAGCGATAATTGTGTCAGGCTCGAAAGCTCTCAGCTGAGCAACACCCTCGAGTGCGCAAGCAAGTGTTGGGTCTGGAGCAACATCGAAGAATGTCTCGTGGAGAATGCCCATTTCGTCGAGCTTATCTGTGATAGCCTTTGTATAGCCATTCTTGTAAAGGAACTGGTCTGTTACGATGAATGCCTTTTTCTTGCCCATAACAGTCTTCAACTCGTCAAGAGCAACAGGGAGACAACCCTTCTTGAAGTATACCTTTTCAGGTGCTCTGAACCAAAGCATATTCTCTCTCCTCTCAACGACTGTTTTAATGTT